>CAVHIX010000077.1:0-8129 GCA_963636135.1 Anaerovoracaceae bacterium | reverse complement strand
TGAATAATTTTTTTACCATGGTAAACTCCTATTTTCAGACTGCCAAATTTTATGACAGCCTGAATGTTTAGACTAACTTATTTTTGCTTTAATGTATAGACTTCAATCCGAGAAATTTCTCTTGCTGTAGAATCTTCAGAAAGGTTATAGCCATAAACTCTTGAAGCATCGAATTTTGAAGTGCCATCTACACTAAAAATGTATTCCCCTTTATCATTTATACTAATTCCTTCAAGAACAACCCAATGTTCTCCCATCGAGCCATCTGCGTTTTCGTATTGAGTGTAACCTAAAACATAAGTTGTATCAGTTCCTTTTTTTATGTCATCAAAAACTTGGGTTGAAAGATCGTCACCTTCAAGGCGTTTGCCTGTTACGACTAAATTGTCGATACCAATATCTTTCAGTTTGTCGTTGATTCCATTACTTATTTCCCCCATTGTGATAAGGGCATCTTTATTTGTATCAAAGTTTTTACTTACATCTGATAAAGTTACTTTTTCACCTACTAAATTTGTTAAAATATCATTTGCAATTTTTGCAGCACCAGTCATTTTGCATCCCATTTTAGATAATAAATCCCCAGTTTTTAAGGTATTTGCTTCAGGATCGTTTTCATACATTCTCATTTTATAATTGTTTGTGTCTTTTGTGTCTTCCCAACCTTGATTTAATGCCGCTGTTAAATTAGAATTAATTTTTACATTTTCAGGGAATGAATTTTGAGATCCGCCCGGATTATTTGAAGTTTGAGAAGAGCCTTGTCCATTTGGATTATTAGAACTTTCATTTGCTGAAGAAGCTGAATCTGTTCCGGAATTATTAGTTCCAGATAAAGAAGAGCCATTTCCAGATACAGAGTTTTCTCCATTTTGTGAAGAATTTCCATTTCCTGAAGAACTGTCAGAACCTGAGTTTGAACCTTTTGTAACTCCAGACCAATATGAATAAATTGTTCTTCCTGTACTTATTTCTGTTTTTGTTGTTCTAGAACTTCCATCAGAATAATGATATGTATAAGTTTCTGTTCCCTCTCCAGCATCACTTCCAACAAAAGATCTTCCTGTATAAGTTATTTCTGTTTTTCCATTATTGGCATTGTTATTTGAATCATTGTTTAATGAGCTTCCGTCTGCCGTATTGCAAGTTCCGCCTCCTGAAGAAGTTCCTGAAGATGCACTTCCTTTTCCACTAGAATTATAGTATGGATTTGAATAAATTGTTTTTCCATCGGATGCGCCGTTACAAGATCCGCCACCGCTTGATGAGCCTCTTGAACTTGAACCGTAATTTCCGGTTGTGCTGCTACCTTGTCCGTTAGAAGAGCCTGAAGCTGAAGAATATGATGAATAATTGCTGTACGAAGAACTGCAAGAAGTTCCACCATTGATTGCTAATAATGCATTTACATCAAGTTTTACAAAGTTTTTTAAATCGAATTTCATTTATTGTCCTAATTTTAAAAGATTTTCAAAGTCCGCAACGCAGACTAAAAATAAAAAATAAAAAAAATTAAATAAAATAAATGTTTTGTAGCTACATAATATATATAGCCCGAGAAGCGATTTTTCGGCAAAGTTTCCAAAAATAAAATTATAATATTCTGTTATAAAGAGGAATTTAATATAAAATTTCTTCATTTTTGCTGAAAAAAATCTTTTCTTGCAAATTTTGCAACATATTATTTCTAATCTTTCACTTTACGCAATATTTATCAGTTGGTATAATTTTTTAAAATCAAAGAAATTTTGGGAGCTACATAAAAATGAAAAAATCTGATAATGCATGTAAAGGCGTTGAAAGAGCACCACACCGCTCATTATTTTATGCTTCGGGCTATACTGACGAAGAATTAAATCAGCCATTAGTTGGAATTATTTGTGCAAAAAACGAACTTATTCCAGGACACATTGAACTTGACCGCATCAGCGAAGCCGTAAAAGCTGGCGTTCGCATGGCAGGCGGAACTCCAATTGAATTTCCTGCAATCGGCGTTTGTGACGGAATTGCAATGGGACACGAAGGAATGAAATATTCCCTTGTAACACGCGAATTAATTGCCGACAGCGTTGAATGCGTTGCAAAAGCACATCAGTTTGACGCTCTTGTTATGATTCCAAACTGCGATAAAATCGTTCCGGGTATGCTTATGGCAGCTGCTCGTCTTGACCTTCCTACAGTTTTTGTTTCTGGCGGTCCAATGATGCCAGGACACTTACCAGGAAACGACCCATCAAATCCATACAGCGGAAAAAATCTTTCTTTAACAGATATGTTTGAAGCCGTTGGTGGTCTTGCAGTTGGAAAAATCAACGAAGAACAACTTAAAGAAATGGAACACTGTGCCTGTCCTGGCTGCGGTGCCTGCTCTGGAATGTTTACTGCAAACTCAATGAACTGTCTTACAGAAGTTTTAGGCCTCGGTCTTCCTGGAAATGGAACAATTCCAGCCGTTACAGGTGAACGAATTGCACTTGCAAAGCACGCCGGAATGGCCGTAATGAATCTTTACAAAAAAGGAATTACTGCCCGAGCGATGATGACTGCTGAAAACTTCCGCAACGCACTTACTGCAGATATGGCACTTGGCTGTTCAAGTAACACAATGCTTCATGTTCCAGCCATTGCACACGAAGCGGGAATCAAAATTGACCTTCACGAAGTAAATGAGATTTCTGAACGCACACCAAACCTTTGCCACTTAGCCCCTGCTGGACACACTTTTATGTGCGAATTAAACGATGCAGGAGGTGTTCAAGCCGTTCTTGCTGAACTTGCAAAAAAGAATCTTATTAATACAAGTTTAATTACTGCTACTGGAAAAACTATTGCGGAAAATATAAAAGGCGTTAAAAACCGAAATCCTGAAATTCTTCGCCCAATCGAAAATCCATATTCTGATAACGGCGGAATTGCAATTCTCTTTGGAAATCTTGCCCCAGACGGAACAGTTGTAAAACGTTCTGCATGTGCAAAGGAACTTATGAATCATACAGGACCTGCCCGCGTATTCAACGACGAATCAGAAGCAATGGAAGCCGTTCAAAAATCTAAGATTAAGCCGGGTGATGTTGTAGTTATCCGTTACGAAGGACCAAAGGGTGGCCCTGGAATGCGTGAAATGCTTGCTGTAACCGCAGCCCTTGCAGGCCAGGGATTAGACAAACAGGTTGCCTTAATTACTGACGGTCGCTTTAGTGGTGCTACTCGAGGTGCTTCTTTAGGACACTGTTCCCCAGAAGCCGCAGTCGGAGGTCCTATTGCTCTTGTTGAAGAAGGAGACAAAATCACCCTCGACATTAACAATTATAAGATTCATCTTGAAGTAAGCGATGAAGAACTTGCTCGCCGTAAAGCAAAATGGGTTGCCCCAGAACCAAAAGTAAAGACTGGTTACCTTGCACGCTACGCAAAACTTGTTTCAAGTGCAGACAAAGGTGCTATCCTAGAATAGAACATTTGCCAGTTTGCTGAAGGCAAATTGGGTAAGTTTAAAAATAAAAATGCCTTAAGCAAAAAGTTTAAGGCATTTTTTTATAGCAAATATTTTTAGAAATTAAAATTAGTTTTCGTCGAAAATTTTGTCACCAATCATATTGTACAAAACTTTTTTTACATTTAGATTTTTTAAATCTGTTATTTTAGTAAGATTTGCAGTTGTATTGCTCATTGATTTTGTACCCATAGATTCAAAGTTGTTGAAATTGTAAATTACAGTCCAAAGTGTACCAAGATTTATTGTTTTCCCTTCTGTTGATGAATCATCTGAGTTTGCTGCTGCTGAACTTGTTCCGTATGAGTAGAAAATAGCAATATCATCAATATTTGAAGCTTCGAGTAATTCTTTTAAATAATCTCTTTCAGCATCAGTTTTTGTCTGTGGAACTAAAATTACATTCATTCCTGTTTTTACATCTGCTGTTGAATCTTTGAAAGTTACAGTAGAATCTTTTGTTGCATAATTTACATAAAGGTCGAAACTCACAGATTTTGAACCATCTGAGCTTTTATAAGTAAAAGAATTGTCGCTTTTTGTACTTTCTTTATAAACCCAAGTGTCTTTTGGAGCAATCCAATCGCTTGTGCTATCACAACTTGTTAAAAACAAACCGCCTGCTAAAACTACAGCTGCAGTTAAAATTTTAAAAATCTTTTTCATAGTTTCCTCTGTTAAATTAATTTCTATAAATTATAAAATGTTATATTTGTTTTGTCAAAGTTAAAGTAATTCTTCGATTTTTTTTGCAGCGTCATTTAAATATGGACAGTCCACGCTTTCAATATCGCCTGCGTCAACGGCCTGGCTTGTGCTTTCTTCCATTGGGATTCTGGCTAAAACCGGAATTTTAAAATTTTCTGCAATCTTTTCTATATTACTTTTTCCAAAAATCGTGATTTCTTTTCCGCAATCAGGGCAACGAACATAACTCATATTTTCTACAAGCCCGATAATCGGAATATTCATCATTTTTGCCATTTTTACAGCTTTTTCCACGATTACGCGAACTAATTGCTGTGGCGAAGAAACGATTATAATTCCGTCGATTGGAAGGCTCTGAAAAACCGTCAAAGGCACATCCCCAGTTCCCGGAGGCATATCTACGAACATAAAATCAACATCTTTCCAATTTACATCAGTCCAGAATTGTTTTACCGCACCAGAAATTACAGGCCCTCTCCAAACTACAGGGTCATTTTCGTTTTCTAGAAGAAAATTCATACTCATAAGCTGAAGGCCTTTTTCTGTTACAACCGGATTCAACGCATCATCTTCCGCTTGAGCCCGTTCGTTTCCAACTCCAAAACTTTCCGGAATTGAAGGCCCGGTAATATCAGCGTCCAAAATTGCAGTTTTAAATCCGTCTTTGCAAATTTTACATGCCAAAAGGCTCGTTACAAGAGATTTTCCAACGCCACCTTTTCCACTGACGATTCCAATTACTTTTTTTACAGAACTTCCTGGACGCAAATGAGCTTTCAAGTCCCTTTCTTCACAAGATTTATTACAGCCGCTACAATCGTGCGAACAATTTTCACTCATAATTCCTCCAAATTTTTTAGCAAATTAAAATTATTCTACTACTGATTTTTATTTTGAACAATAAATTTTAATTCCATTTATATTGTTGAAATACTCAAAAAATTTTAATAAAATAGAAGAAATTAAATTTTAGAGGTTAAAAATGGCTCGTACACATTATATCGCTGGTAACTGGAAAATGAATACTTCAAAAGCAGAAGCAGTTGCTTTGGCAAAAGATTTAGTTTCTCAGCTCAAAGGAAAAACAAATAAATTTATGATTGGTGTTCCTTTCGTTTATCTTGATGCAGTTGCTCAGGTTGTAAAAGGTTCAAATATCATTTTGGCTGCTCAGGATTGTGCTGCAACTTCAAATGGTGCTCACACTGGTGAAGTTTCTACAACTATGCTTAAAGATATTGGTTGTCAGTGCGTTATTTTAGGTCACTCAGAACGCCGCCACGAAATTGGTGAATCAGACGAATTGATTAATAAAAAAGTTCGCAAGGCTTTAAACGATGGTCTTGAAGTTGACCTTTGCATTGGTGAACTTTTGGCAGAACGCGAAGCCGGTGAAGCTGAACAGGTTTGTGCTTTCCAGCTTTCTGCAGATTTAGCTGGCGTTACAGAAGAACAGATGAAAAACGTTACAATCGCTTATGAACCTGTTTGGGCTATTGGAACTGGCAAAACTGCTACTCCTGCTGATGCTGAAGCAATTCACAAGTTTATTCGTGGTTATATTGCAAAACTTTACAACCAGAAAGTTGCTGATGAAATTATCATTCAGTACGGTGGTTCAATGAAAGCTGCAAATGCAAAAGAACTTTTGGCTCAGCCAGACATCGACGGTGGATTAATCGGTGGTGCTTCATTAAAAGCAGAGACTTTTGTTCCAATCTGTGAATTCTAATCTTTATATATAGAAGAATTTTCGAAATCTTCGGGGCTTCCTGGAGATTTCATTTTTTTAGAATTAATAAAATTTTTTGCTAGCGTTTTAAATAAAGGTGTTGTACAATAATCTATAGCACTTAAATTTTCGTTTAAATGCAAAAATGAATCTTTGGTTCTATTTAATAAAAAAAGGTGATGACAGATGATGTTTTTAATATTATCTGTTTAAATATGGAGGAAAAAATGAAAAAATCACTTTTAGTTGCAGCTTCAATCGCTTTAGCTGCTTCTGCTACTTTCGCAGCTCCAAAAAGAGTTACATTGAAAGTATGGGAATCTGCTGGTCCAGAAAAAGACTTTATTATTTGGGCTGGAAAAGCATTCTCAAAAGAAAACAAAGGTGTAAAAGTTACTTTTGAACCTGTAGAAGCTACAGATGCTCGTGCAAAAATCGAACTTGACGGACCTGCTGGAGTAGGTGCTGATGTATTTGTAACACCACATGATCATATTGGTGCTTTAGTTGCTGGTGGACATGTTCTTGAAAATACAAACGCTTCTTACCTTGACAACTTCATTGATTCAGCAAAAATGGCTGCTACATACGAAGGAAAAGTTTATGGTTATCCTTTAGGATCAGAAACTTATGCTTTGTTCTACAACAAAAAAATCATTCCAGAAGCTCCAAAAACTTGGAAAGAAGTAGAAGCATTTGCTAAAACATACAACAATAAAGCAGAAGGAAAATATGCTTTAGTATGGCCAGTAGCTGATGGTTACTATGACTTTATGTTCATGGATAGCTTTGGTGCTCCTTTGTTCGGACCTAACGGAAACGATCGCAAACAGCACAACTTGAACAGTGCAAACGCAATTAAAGGTCTTACATATTTCCAGTCTTTAAGAAAATCTATTCTTGATGTTCCTGCAACAGACGCTTCTGGTGACTTCTGTAACTCTTCTTTCATCGAAGGAAAAGCTGCTATGGTTATTACAGGCCCATGGAAGATTACAGACTACAAAAAAGCTGGTCTTGACTTCGATATCGCAACAATTCCTGCATTCCCAGGATCAGACAAGCCTGCAACAACATTCGCTGGTGTTCGTCTTGCATTCGTAAGTGCTTACTCAGAAGCTCCAGAAACAGCTCAGGCATTTGCTGAATTCATCACATCTAAAGAATCTTTGGAAAAACGCTTCGAACTTACAGATCAGATTCCACCACGCAAAGATATCGATACAAACAAAAAATATTCTAACGGAATCAAAGCTCAGCTTGTATATTCAAAACCAATGCCAACAATTCCACAGCTTGGAACATATTGGTCAGCAATGGGTTCTGCATATTCAGGAATCTGGGATGGCGACGACGTAAAAACTGCTTTGAATGCTGCTGCTTCTGCAATGGACGCTGCAAAATAAGTTTTAGTTTTTTGTAAAAATACTGGGCACAGTCGGCTTTTTGCTGACTGTGTTGCGGTATTATATTTAATTTAGGAGTATGGAATGAATAATACCGTTGACCCAGCAAAACTCAAAAAAGCAAAAGTTGCTTCTAGTTGTTTTATGGGATTAGGACAAATCTTGTTCCTAAAACAATATGTCCGCGGTTTTCTTTATGCACTTGTAGAAGTCATAATGATATGCTGCTTTATTTTTGGTACTAAAAAAGTAATTCCTGCAAATGTACAGGAAGAAAAATACATGAAAAATCTTCCGGAATATTCAGAAATGATCGAATATTTGGAAGAAAAAGAATACCCTCAACTTGATTCAATCAAGACTGAAAGACAGAAAGCTCTTTCTGATTTCTTTAATAACAAAGCTGCTAAAAAGATTTCAGAATTTAAATATAATGTTTTTGTTGCAGCTTTCGATTCTTATGCAGCTGAAGAAGTCGGTGAAGATGCAACAATCGCTGAATTAAAAGCATGTAAAAAAGAATATCTTGCTGAAAAAAATAGAACAAAAGATTTTTATGATGAAGATACTGAAGAAACTTGGCAAGAATGGATTTCTGAATACGATTTAGAAGATGAAGACGATTTGGAAAGTTTGATTGCTGATTATGAAGATGCTTTTTATACATTACTTTCCGATGAAGAAGATAATGTTGGCGATAATTACGAAAAATTATCTATTGAATCTGAAGCAAAAGTTGATTCGTTAAATAAAATCGTTAATAAATATACGACAAAAGTTGCAAAGGCAA
>CAVHIX010000076.1:0-8860 GCA_963636135.1 Anaerovoracaceae bacterium | reverse complement strand
GTGTAAAATCTTTGCCCTTAGAAAATCTTTTGCTTGAAACAGATGCCCCTTTTCAAACTTTAAAAAATGAAAATTTTACTTCTGTTTTGCAGATTTTTGAAATTTATAAAAAAGCGTACCGTTTTCGAAATCTAAAAGACGAAAATTTTAAAGATTTTGAAATTTTTTGTAAATCTTTGGAAACGAATTTTTATAATTTTTATAAGGCTTAAGATTTTATTTTAAATTTTCTAATGCCTTTAAAAGTTCGTTGAAATAAAATCTGTCGTCAATTTTTCGCTCTCCGCAGGTAATTCCGATTCTTCGGTCTCGTCTGATTGCTTCCCCGTGAAAATCGCTTCCGGCGGTAACAAAAAGGTCTAATCGGCGGGCCATAAACTCTAATTTTTCACATTCAACGACTCTCGCCCCCGGATGGTACGCTTCTAATCCTAAAATTCCTTTTTCGCGGAAAGTTTTTACAGTTTCTTCAAGGTGTGACCACGAAAGATAAAGTGAAAGAGGGTGGGCTAAAACCGGAACGCCGCCACTTTCGTAAATTGCGCTGATTGCATCGTCTAAAGGAATGCCAGTTTTTTCTATAAAACAAGGTTTCCCGCGGGATAAAAATTTGTCAAATGCGGTTTGAATATTTTTTACAAATCCGTGATTTTTTAAAAATTCTGCAAATTGCGGTCGGCCTAAACTTGAACGCGGAAATTCGTTTTTGATTTCTTGTAAAGTAACATTGATTCCGTGTTCGTTTAATTTTTCTACCATTAAAATATTTCGGTTTTCACGATTTTCTTTTGCATTTTTTATGATTTTTTTTAAACTTTCTGATTCGTTTTTAAGGCCCAATCCTAAAAGATGAAATTCACTTTTTGGGCGGTCAATGCTGATTTCAATTCCTGGAACGAAAATCATTTCCAATTCGTTTGCTTTTTGTTTTGCTTCTTGTAAACCGCTTGTGGTGTCGTGGTCGGTCAGGGCTAAAACTTTTATATTTCTGTCGAATGCTTTTTGAACTAAATCTGCCGGCGAATATTGACCGTCTGACGCTGAAGAATGTGTGTGTAAATCAATCATGGTTTTGAGCATAGCATAAATTTTATTTTTATGATACAATTTTGAAATAAAAGTTGATTTATAAAAAATGAGGTGACTATGCCAAAGGTTATAAAATACTCAAAAGGTGCGATTCCTTATTTTGAAGGCGATACTGCTGAAAAAATTTATATTTTGCAATCAGGGCTTGCCGTTTTAAAATCAACTGATTCAGAAACGGGGATTGTTCAGGTTGACCAGATTAAGCCTGGCGAATTTTTTGGTGTAAAATCTGCTTTGGGACATTTTGCCCGCGAAGAAACGGTTTCAATTTTGGATGATAGCGTTGTAATTTCTTTGACGGTTCCGGAATTTGAAAATCTTTTTAGTAATAATAAAAATCTTGTAATGAAAATGTTGCGGGTTTTTTCAAATCAGTTGCGCCAAATTCATAAAAAGACTGAAGCGATGCTAAAAAAAGTTTCTGACAATCAGGAAACGGGAATGCTGAATGTTGCGACAGCTTTTTATAATGATGAAGAATATAAATCTTGTTGCGATGTTTGTAAAAAATTTTTAAAACGATTTGCAACTTCAAAAGATGCCACTGTTGCTGCCCGACTTTATCAGGATTCAAATTTAAGATACGAAAAATTAAAAAAATTAAACGATATTTCAGAGCCGCTTTCTTTTGGCTGCACGAATGAATCTGAATTAAAGCAATTTGCCCTTCCAGCTTTTGAACGATTTGCAAAAGTTTTTGAGCCGCGTGAAGTAATTATTTCTGAATTTGAACCGGGCGATACTTTTTATTTGATTCAAAAAGGTGAAGTTCAGCTTTTAAAATGTGTAAATGGTTCGTTAAAAAATCTTGATATTTTAAAACCCGGCGAATTTTTTGGTGAAATGGCGATTTTGGACAATTCTCCGCGCTCGGCAACTTGTATGGCAAAAACTTCCGTAAAATGCCTTGAGTTCAGTAAAGAAAATTTTGAAATCCTCATTACCGGAAATCCGCAGTTGGCTTTAAGTCTATTAAAATTATTCTGCAAAAGAATCTATGATCAGAAAAGAAGATTCAGAATTTTGTGCTTAAAGGATTTACAAATTCGTCTTTGTGATGTATTCTTAATGTTAGACGAAATGCTTCCTCAGGGTACCGTTGCAGATCAATCTAGAAAATTCAATGTAACCATTCAAGATATTTCGCATTGGGCAGGTCTTTCTTTGGAATCTACACGAGACGAATTAAACAAACTCGTAGAAAAACGAAGAATCGAAATGCACGATAATTTTATTTATGTTCCGAATATTGCTGAATTCAAGCGAATCGTAGACGCTCGTTTTTGTTCAGTAAAATAACGCCGATTTAGCTCACCTGGTAGAGCAACGCCCTCGTAACGCGTAGGTAGTTGGTTCAAGTCCGACAATCGGCTGAAGGCTCTAGTACAAAAATTAGGGCCTTTTTTATTTTAAAAGGAATTTCGGACTTGAAGCAACTAACGAAATGAACGCCGACCGAATAGGGAGGAAAAGCGGGCAGGACGCCCGCGGCAGTGAATGGAGGCGCCTGGAACGAAAAAAAATAATTTACTTGCCGAATTTAAAATAGAAAAGTATATTTAAAGTATGACTGATAATAATAATGACGATGATGAAAAATTAAAAAAAGATTCCCAAGTTGAAGAAAAAGATAATTCTTCTGACGAAAAAATAGAAAAATTGCAAAAAGCTTTGGAAGATGCGTTTGATAATGTTGTGGACGAAACTATAAATTCAAAAACAAAGTTGCTTGTTCCGTCGGATAAAATGTTGCCTGCAAAAATTCCGGTTATTCCGCTTCAGGTTAGGCCCGTTTTTCCGGGAATTTTTACACCGTTAATGGTAAGTTCTGCGGAAGATGTAAAAGTGATTGAAAAATCCTACAGCGGAGATTGTTACATCGGTTTAATTTTGATGAAAAACGATGAAGATGACCCGGCGGCTTCGGATTTGTATCAAATCGGGACTTTGGCAAAAATCGTAAAAAAATTGAATCTCCCGGACGGTGGAATTAATGTTTTTATTTCAACTGTAAAACGATTTAAAGTTCGTAAAGTTTTAAGTAATCAAAATCCGATTGTTGTTGCGGTTGATTATCTTGAAGAAACTGAAAATGACACTTTTGAAGTTAAGGCTTTGACCCGCGCTTTAATCAGTGAAATGAAGGAAGTTTCCGAAAATAATCCGCTTTTTTCTGAAGAAATGCGACTGAATATGGTGAATATTGATAATCCTGGTCGCATTGCAGATTTTATCACTTCGATTTTAAATATTGAAAAAACTGAACAGCAGAAAATCCTTGAAACAACGAATGTTCGCCAGCGAATGGAACAGGTTTTGCTTTTCATAAAAAAAGAGCAGGAAGTTTTGCGCGTTCAGAAGAAAGTTCAAAAAGAATTAAACGAAAAAATTGAAAAAAATCAGCGGCAGTATTTTTTACGCGAAGAAATGAAGTCTATTCAGGATGAACTTGGCGTGAATGCGGATGGGGCAACTTCTGATTATGCAAAATTTAAGCAAAAAATCGATTCATTTAATTTTTCTGGTGAAATAAAAGAAACTGTTGAAAGCGAATTGGAAAAATTCCGTTATTCTGAGCCGGGAAGTGCTGAAAATATCGTTTCTAGAAATTATCTTGAATTAGTAACGCTTCTTCCGTGGAATGAAAAATTTGAAGAAGATTTGGATATTTCGTTTGCGAAAAAGACGCTTGAAAAAGATCATTTTGGGCTTGAAGATGTTAAAAAACGAATAATTGAATATCTTTCTGTTAGAAAATTAAAGCGCGATGGAAAAGGCTCTATTTTGATTTTGGTGGGGCCTCCTGGAGTTGGAAAAACTAGTGTAGGGCATTCGATTGCAAATGCCATGAAAAAGCCGTTTTACAGATTCTCTGTTGGGGGCTTAAATGACGAAGCGGAAATAAAGGGCCACAGAAGAACATATATCGGTGCGATGTGCGGAAAAATCATTCAGGGGGTAAAAATTACTCATTCAAAATCGGCAGTTTTTTTAATTGACGAAGTTGATAAAATGGTTTCAAATGCGCGAGGCGACCCTTCGAGTGCACTTTTGGAGGTTTTGGACCCTGAACAAAATGTTTCTTTCAGGGATAATTATCTTGATTTGCCGTTTGATCTTTCAAATATATTTTTCATTTTAACTGCAAATTCGCTTGATACGATTCCGGAACCGCTTTTGGATCGTGCTGAAATTATTTCGCTTTCTGGTTATATCGATCAGGAAAAAATTGAAATTGCGCGAAAATATCTTATTCCAAAAAATCTTGAAAAAAATGGGCTTGGAAAGAATCAAATTAAATATCCAAAAGAAGTTTTGCTTAAAATTGCTGAAGAATATGCCCGCGAATCAGGAATGCGAAATTTTGAAAAATGCGTCGACAAAATTAATCGAAAAATCGTAACTGAAAAAATGAACGAAGCCGATGAAATCTTTCAGAAATCGTTAAAAGAATTTAAACAGAATAAAAAACAAGCTGAAACGGAACAAAAAGAGCCTGTTTTCGAGCAGTTTTTTGACCCTAAATTTGAAAAAGAGCTTCAAATTTCAGATTTGGAAAAATATTTGGGAAAACCGGTTTTTGACGAATCAGAAATTAAAAAGGCGACTGTTCCGGGCACTGCAATCGGATTGGCATGGACAAGCATGGGCGGCGACACTTTGATGCTAGAGGCCCTAAATTTTCCTGGAAAAGGCGATTTAGTTTTGACCGGTCAAATGGGCGATGTCATGAAAGAATCTGCGGAAATCGCGTTTAATGTGGCTCGAAAAATCGTTCTCGAGAAAAAAATGAAAAAGCCTGATTGGTTTGAAAAAAATACGATTCATCTTCATATTCCGGAAGGGGCTACTCCAAAAGATGGGCCTAGCGCTGGAATTACTATGGCTACAACTTTTGTTTCTCTGTTGAGCGGTAAAACGATTAAAAAAGATTTGGCGATGACAGGCGAACTTTCGCTAACTGGAAAAGTTTTACCAATCGGCGGATTGAGAGAAAAAACTGTCGCTGCAAAAAGAAATAAAATTAAAACAATTATAATTCCAAAGGCGAACAAAAGTGATTTAGAAAAAATCCCTGAGCATGTTAAAAAAGGAATTAATTTTATTCCTGTTGAAAATGTTTTGGAAGTTTTGAAAATCGCTCTTCCAACGCTGAAATTGTAATTTATGGAATGTAGCGGGCCCTGCTTGTGTCGGTTTCAAAAACATCAATCGCGCACAAATAGGGCTCAATTTCATTTTTTTTAGATAAATCTAAATTTGATTTTTTTAATTCTAAAATTAAATTCTGGTAAATGAAAACGGCAATTCGTTCTGCACTCGGATTTTGTTCAAAAAAATCTATGTCGTTTAAATTTGTGTGGTCAAGAATTTTGCAGACTGTTCGAAGGGCCCCTTTTAATTTTGAAAAATCTAAGAGCATTCCGCCTTCGTTTAGATTTTGTCCTCTTACATGGGCGTAAACTTTGTAATTGTGCCCGTGAAGATTTTCGCATTTTCCGTTGTAATCTTTTAAAAAATGAGCTGCGGCAAAATCCGCCTGAACCCGAACTTCAAACATTTTATTTTCCTAATTATTTATTTTTCCAAAATCAATTGAAATGAGCCATTCCAAAATCTTTTCGTTGTAGTGAAAGGTTTTCATAAATCGGTTGTTGAGCATTCCAAATCCATGCTTTCCCCAATTGTAAAGGGCAAATTTGTGAGGCACACCCGCATTTTCCAGTGATTTTACAAGTTCAACTGAATTCTGGTAGTCCACAACATTGTCGTCTTTGCAGCAAACAACATAAGTCGGCGGCATTGAAGAAGTAATTTGCTTTTCCATTGAAAATTCGTTTTTGCGGTCAGCGGTTTGATTTTTGCCCAAAAGACTTTTTCGCGACCATTTGTGGGCAATTTCGTTCTGCATTGAAACGACTGGGTAAACTGGAATTACAAAATTTGGTTTTAGCGAAACTGAACTTTCGATTCCGAGTTTTTTTAATTCGTTGTGACTTTCAAAAAAGGCCCCCGCCATTGTGACAAGATGCCCGCCGGCAGAAAAACCGATTACCCCAATTTTTTCAGGGTCAATATTGTATTCTTTTGCATTTTCACGAACGATTTGAATTGCCCGCTGTAAATCTTCGAGCATTGCAGGGTAGTGAAAGTCGCTTTCTGCAGTTCTGTACCTTAAATTGAACGCTTGAATGCCATTTTTTGAAAACCATTTTGCCGATTTGTAGCCTTCATTGTAAATTCCTAGATGGTGGTAACTTCCTCCGGGGCAAATAATTACGGCCGCATTTTTTTCTTTTTTTGAATCTGCCTTGTGAAAATACATAACGGTTTTCTGATTTTGCATTTTTTCTACGCCGTGCCAAATGTAAATCGGTTTTCCGCTTTGAGAAAAAACTTCAAACGAGAAAAAAGTCAAAATTGCGATTTTTATAAAAAGATTTTTTATTTTCATATTATTTGTAATACAATTCACTTTCAAAACAGATATTTTCGTCTTGTTTTGCGCTGATTGTGATTTTTTTATTTTCTGTGTCAAATTTTCCGTAGATTTTTAAAATCTGATTTTGTTTTGCTTCTTTTGAAAAATTTAATTTAAAATCCGTAAATTCTTTATTTTGAAATTCTTCCGGAAGAGAATCGAGCACGAATGCGCCGTAGCGGGAATTGTTTGCGTGTCCGTTTGCGTCAATGTCAGAAAAATAAATTGGTCGTTCGCACAAAAATTCCATATCGTCCGGGATTGCAATTTTTCCAGGTTCAAACGCCTTGTGTTCAGTCTGATATTCGGCGATTTTTCGTTCTGTGAAATCTTTTGTTTTTATGATTCGTTTTGTTTCTGTGTTGATATAAAGCCAGTGAGAAATACCTGAAATTAAAAGTTCGCCACTCTGGGCATCGTAAAAATCGTACATTCGCACAAATTGAAGAGGTAGGCTTGTTTCAGTCCAAGTTTTTACGCGAATATTTTGAGTCGCTTTTGGAAATTTATGAAATCTGAATGAAACGCGGCTTACAACAAAAACGGCTTTTAAATCGTTGAATCGCTTCCATGTGAGGCCGAGCCTATCGTAATCGTTTCCGGCAACATCCGAAGAAATCCGTAAAATTTCTGCAAAACTTAATTTGTGATTTTTGTCGCACTGATTGAACGAAATATTCATTTCTTCATTGTAAAAAGTTACTTCGCCAAGTGAATCGTGCCATCTTTTAAAATTATCCATAAAATTTCTCCTGTAGAGCCTTAAAGTCGAACAGGGATTCCTGCATTTTTTAATTCGTTTTTAATCGAAGAAACGGTATATTCTTTTGAGTGAACCATTGAAGCAATCAGGGCAGCGTCGGCTTTTCCTTCTTTTAAAACTTTTACAAGATGTTCAGGTTTTCCGCCCCCACCGGAAGCAATTACTGGAACGCTAACACTTTCGGCAATCATTTTTGTAAGATTTATTTCGTATCCTTCTTTTGTGCCGTCCGCGTCCATTGAATTTAAAACAATTTCGCCAGCCCCAAGATTTACAGCTTTAATTGCCCATTCGCGAGCGTCAAGACCTGTATCGATTCTGCCGCCGTTTATAAAAATTCCGTATCCGCAAGGTTTAGTTTCGTCTTTTTTGACATCCATTCCCAAAACAATGCACTGATTTCCAAAAATTCTGGCTCCTTCACTGATTAACGAAGGATTTTTTACCGCCTGACTGTTTAAACTTACCTTTTCGGCACCAGCTAAAATCGTTTGCTTTATGTCATCGATTGTTGTAAGTCCTCCGCCAACGCAAAACGGAATAAAAACTTGACTTGCAACGCGACTGATTAAATCTAGAATTGGGCCTCGACCGCGGGCAGAAGCAATTATATCGTAAAAAACGAGTTCATCGACTCCCTGATTGTAATATTCTTTTGCCATTTCAACCGGGTCGCCAATGTCAACATTGTTCAAAAATTTTACACCTTTCGTGGTTCTTCCGTCTTTTACATCCAGACAAACGATTATTCTTTTTTTTAGCATATTTTCCTCGTTTTATTTTAGGCCTTGCAAAAATTTTTTAAGATTTTTAATCCTTTTTCACCAGATTTTTCCGGATGAAACTGAAAAACTGTAATATTGTCTTTTTCGATACAAGATGGAACTTTTATTCCGTAATCTGCGGTTGCTTTTATAATGCTTTCATCTTCTGGGCAAATTACATACGAATGAACAAAATAAAAATCCGAATGTTCGTTCACTCCTTCAAAAAAACGCGAGCCACCATTTTGATATGTAAGATCTGACCAGCCCATATGTGGAATTTTTAGAGCATTATCAGAATTTAAATTTTTTTCTTTAAAAAGATTTTCAAAATGTCGGATTTTTCCCTTTAAAAGGCCCAAACATTGTGTGTTACCTTCTTCTGAATAATCGAAAATGATTTGAGAGCCCAGGCAGATTCCCGCCAAAAGATTTCCTTTTTTTATCCAATCTTTTATAAAATCGTCAAATCCTGTTTTTTTAAGCTGTTCCATCGCAAAAGAAGCGTCCCCAACCCCAGGAAAAATAATTTTACTTGCGGATTTTAAATCTTCCGGATTTTTTGAAATAATAAAAGGCTCATCTAAAGAATTCAATGCTCTTTGTACGCTGCAAATATTTCCAGCGTTGTAATCAATAATTCCAATCATAAATAGAATAATAATGAAGCAAAGTTGCCTTTTCAAGTGAATTCTAAAATCTTTTTTTCCGATAAAATAAAAAAGGTTAGTTATGAACGAATATTTAGAAGTTTTTTTTAAG
>CAVHIX010000075.1:0-8876 GCA_963636135.1 Anaerovoracaceae bacterium | reverse complement strand
GATCAAAAAGGGCATTTTTTTCCAAAAAAGATTTATATTTTTCGTAGAGGCACAAAAGGTCAGAATCTTCATCGTCGGGAACAAAAGTTGAATCAGTTTTTTTTGCTTTGTCAAAATAAGTTTTCCAAGAAGCAAGGCTCGGTAAAATTTTGGAAATCCAGTTTGAAAATCCGCCAGCGTTTTTTGCGTATTCCGGATTAATCAAACTTTTTAAAAACGGCGAATCTTTATTTTCCTGAATTATTTGCGAAGAAAAAATTCGGCGCATTTCGCTTGGAATTGCATTTTTATTTTGATTTATAGATTTTATCGAAGTATTTTTAAAAGTATCCCATGCCAAAAATCGGGCCATTGAAACGGCAGTAACTTCAGTTTCGCTTATAATTTTGTCTGCCCATAAATCTGCTGAAAATTGCGTCGGAAAAATAAAAATTGAATCTTCGGCAATATGTTTTAAAATTGTCTCTTTTATAATATTGTTCATTCTTTTATTATAGTATAAAATTATTCGTATAACAAATAATTAAGTTTTATAAGATTGAATTAAATTGTAAAATATACTAAAATCACGCGTAAAATCGAGGATTATATGAAACGAAAATTTGATTTAGATTTTAAATTAAAAATCGTGAGTGAGTACAAAAAAGGTCAGAATGGGTACAAAAAACTTGCAAAAGAATATAATCTTAACCGCGATACAGTCCGAACTTGGGTTTTAAATCCAAAATTAAATCCTAATCTTCAAAAAGAAGATTTACAGGAACAAAACACCCCTGAACAATCAGAATAAATTACAAAGTCTGCAAAATTGTATAAATACAGTCGCCTGAGCGTTCGATTTTTTTAATTAAATCCATATACTGCAATTCTTGTTTAACATCGGCACCATTTTCAAGGCGTTTTTTAGATTCTTTTTTAAGGTCTTTTTGAATATTATCAATTTTATTTTCAAGTTCCTGTCCATTTTTTCGTTCTTCCGGATTTAAGCCGAGAGTGAAATACAAAGTAACCTGCTCAAAGAAGACGCGCAACAAATCAAGATATTCTGAAATTTCTTTTTTGCGTTTAGTATTTTTTTCGTAATCTTTACTTGTGACATATTTTTCAAGAGTATGCATCATCGAACAACATTCGTCGCTCAAACTTTCAAGGGAATCAGTAATTCGAATCATACGCGAAAAATTCTTTCGGTCATCGGAATTGGCATTTGGCAGACGCGAAAATTTTTGTAAAACGCTTGTAATCGAATCGTTCATTTCGTCAATATAATTTTCCAAATCGTGAACTTTTTGATTTACTTCAGTGGCAGTTTCCGGGCTGTTCAAAGTAGAAAAGATTGAATCAATCATATCCATAACTTTTGCGGCCATTTTTGAAATTTCTGTCTGTACCTGAATCGAATACAAATCAGCACTAATTCTAGAACCTGGTAAAATTGCCGGGAATTTGTAGTGCAAATCTTCTTCTTTTTGGGAATCCTTGATAATTTTTGTAGAAAGAAGCGCAATCTGATTTATAAACGGAAGGAATAAAATTGTTGCCAGCGTATTAAAAACTGTGTGGAGCATTGAAATATGCGTTGTAATATTTGAAGCAGGCGTTCCTGGAACGATAAGGTCGATTAAACCTAAGAAAGGCCTAAAGAAAATCAAGGCAAGTAAAGTTCCGCTTACATTAAAACCAACATGAACTAACGCTGCACGACGGGCATTTGTTGACGCATTAAATGAAGACATTACAGCATCAATTGTAGAACCGATATTGCTTCCCAAAATGATTGCCGCACTCAAACTCCAGCTTAAAGAATTATTTGCCGCCATTGTTAAAACGATTGCCGTCATTGCCGAAGAAGAATGAATCAATGCGGTGATTACAGCACCGATTAAAACGCCAAGTAAAATTCCGCCGAGTCCCATATTTGAAATTGCCGCAAAAAGGGATTTTACGCTGTCGTTCAAGTCCAGACTGTCTTTTAAAAGGCCCAACCCAAAGAATAAAAGGGCGAATCCCATAAAACAATCGGCAAAATTATGAATTTTAAATTTTTTGAAAAGTTTTAGAATAAATCCGAATCCGAAAAGTGGAATTGAAAGGGAAACGATGTCAAAATTAAATCCGAAGAGGGAAACAATCCACGCGGTAACTGTAGTTCCAATATTTGCACCGAAAATAACGCCAATCGCCTGTTGCAAAGTTATGATTTCTGCATTTACGAAACTTACAACCATTACAGTTGTAGCTCCACTAGACTGAATAATCGCAGTGATTCCTAAACCCGTTAAAACAGCTTTAAAACGATTGCTAGTAATTTTGAATAAGAGCTTTTGAAGTCCACTTCCAGCGCCTTTTTGAATTCCGTCTGAAAGCATATTCATTCCGAAGAGCAATAAGCATAAAGAGCCTATGAAACCTAAAATCTGTGAAATTATATTGAAAACCATAGTCCTTTCCTATGATATTGTTTTTTTTATGAAATTTAAATAAATTTTTTGTTAAATTTCTGTTAAATGACAAAAATAATTAAAATTTAGGAGGGATTTTAAAATCCTTTTGTGAGAAATCAAAAATATTCAAAAATAAAAAACCGGGCCCTCTTTCATTAAAAGAACCCGGCAAATCGGTGAGGGGAAAATTATTTTATTTCCATTCGGCTTCGGTCCAGAGATTTAGTTTAGTTCCGATTTTTTGTTTAATGGCAACATCATAGCAGTGGCGGCCCCAGGCAACATCTTCGGTTGGCATTCCTCCAACAGCATAAACAATTATCTGATCGTCATTATCGCGCGGTTTTTTAATTTTGTTTACAACATCGCCAATTTCAACAAGATTTTCTTCTTTTACAATGCCTTCCTGAACGGCGTCGTAAAATCCCATTCCGATTAAAGTAGCAACATTTTTCTGCGTTGGGAGCGGTTGGCCTTTTCCCCAGCCGACATACATTTTGTAATCATCGCTAACGAGTTTAAATTTATTCGTATCTTTCCAGCCTTCGTGGTTCATCAAAAGTGCACTTGTACTGATTACCAAAGCGCCTTTTTTAATCCATGAATCGTCAAGGAACGGATTTTCTTCAAAAACTTTGGCATTTGTGGTTCCAAAATAAATTATATCGCTGTCTTTTGCAGCTTCTTCAATTGAATCGCATTTAATAAAATTTTTGAAAGTCGGGCAGTGTTCTTTACAGAAATCAATAAAATCCTGAATTCCTTTTTCTGAACGGCCTTTAATTTTAATCGTGTCAACTGAAGGTTTTTCGGCTGCAATTGCGAGGGCTGCAGTTCGACCCATAACGCCAGGACCAATTACACTTGCAATTTTTGGATTTTTAATAGAAAGATAACGAACTCCCAATCCTGGAACGGCACCAGTTCGCATTGAGCTGATAAGATTTGCCGACATATATGCGTAAGGAGCACCAGTTTCGTAATCTAAAAGTTGAAGCATTAAAACTGAACGAGGAAGGCCTTTTTGTCTGTTAGTCTGATTTGAACCATAAGTTTTAATTCCGCAAGTTCGAAATTCGCCACCAAGGTAAGCAGGCATTGCCATAAATCTGTAATCCGGGCCATTTACAGGAAAACCTTTAATTTCTGAAGAGTTCGGAAATCCCATTCTTAATCCGTGTTCATTTCCGTTGGCTCCACCCATTCGGTAATCGCCTTTTCCAATAAGAGAAAAATGCTTTTCCATTGTGTCGATGCATTCCTTCATGTTTTCTACGCCGCATTTAATTAAATCTTTTTCACTTAAAAAAAGAATATCAATGTTCGGAAAATTATTTTCGTTCATAATAACCTCCAGAAGTTATTAAATTTAATCTTGAAAACAATCTAATTTATTGCAAACGGATTTCCAATGCCAATTTTTACAAGAAAATAATTTTTTTTGGGGATAAAGTCTTTTCAAGTGTGCTGAATTTTGAATTTTTGGGGGCAAAGATGGAAAATACGGAACGAATAAAAGAACATCCAATTCTTGGGGTTCCAGAAAAAGGCGAACTTGTAACTTTTACTTTAGACGGAAAAGAAATGCAAGGGTATGAAGGCGAACCGATTGCTGCGGCCCTTAAAGCTGCCGGAATTTTAAAACATCGTGAAACTGCAAAATTTCATAAACCTCGAGGAATTTTCTGTGCTATTGGGCGTTGTACAGATTGCGTTATGGTTGTAGACGGAGTTCCAAATACAAGAACATGTATTACTCCGTTAAAAGCGGGAATGAAAGTTCAAACTCAATACGGTGCAAGTGCAGAAAAAAACTGGTAGAAGGAGCAAATTATGGAACGTTACAATTTAATTATCGTTGGAGCAGGGCCTGCCGGTTTGAGTGCCGCAATCGAAGCAAAAAAGCACAATATGAGCGTAATCGTTTTTGATGAAAATCATAAACCAGGCGGACAACTTTTTAAGCAGATTCATAAATTTTTTGGTTCAAAAGAACATAAGGCAAAAATCCGCGGATTTAAAATCGGTGAAGAATTATTAAAAGAAGCAAACGATTTGGGCGTAAATGTAAAACTTGACGCAACGGTTACAGGCATTTTTGAAAATAAAGAAGTGACTGTAAACCACGATGGTTCAATTCATCATTATAAAGGCGATTCTGTAATTATTGCGACTGGCGCTGCGGAAAATATGGTTCCGTTTGAAGGATGGACTTTGCCTGGCGTAATCGGTGCGGGTGCGGCTCAAACTTTAATGAATCTTCACGGAATTAAACCTGGAAAAAAGATTTTAATGCTCGGTTCCGGGAATGTAGGTCTTGTTGTAAGTTTTCAGCTTTTACAGGCCGGATGCGAAGTTGTAGCGTTAGTCGATGCCGCTCCTAGAATCGGGGGGTATGGCGTTCACGCGGCAAAAGTTGCAAGAACGGGCGTTCCATTTTATCTTGGGTACACGATTAAAAAAGTAAGTGGAACTGAAAAAGTCGAAGGCGTTACAATCGGAAAAGTCGACGAACATTTTAAAATCATTCCGGGAACAGAAATCGATTTTGATTGTGACACAGTTTGTATCGCAGTAGGATTGAGCCCAATGAGTCAGCTTTTAAAAATGTCTGGCTGTAAAATGGAAGATAATCCTCGGCGTGGGGGGCAAGTTCCAATCGTTGATGAATTCGGCGAAACTTCAGTGCCTTGTCTTTTTGCAGCGGGCGATGTCAGCGGAATTGAAGAAGCGAGTGCCGCAATGATTAAAGGAAAAACTGCCGGGCTTCGTGCGGCCTTTAAACTCGGATTTACGAGCGAAAATGAAATGAAAGAAACAGTTCAAAAATACGAACAGGATTTGTCTTCCTTGCGTCAGGGAATGTTTGCTCCGGGAAATAAAGGCAAATTAATCGAAAAAACCGATGAAGGAATCCCAGTTAGCATGAATCTTTTGACAAAAGGCTTTGTAACTGACGAAGAAATCGAACGATTTCCAGGGTTTGTTCACCAAAAAGGGCTTCATCCGGTAATTGAATGTACGCAAAATATTCCGTGTAATCCGTGCCAAGATGCCTGCAAGCGAAATTGTATAAAAATCGGAAAATGTATAACGGCTCTTCCTCAGGTTAATACTGAAAGTAAATGTATGGGCTGCGGAATGTGCGTTGCAAACTGTTCAGGTCAGGCAATTTTTCTTGTTGATGAAGATTTTGAAGAAGGATTTTCAAGCATCACACTTCCGTATGAATTTTTACCGCTCCCCCAAAAAGGCGCAAAAGGTTATGGCCTAAGCCGAAGTGGGCAAAAAATCTGCGAAGCCGAAGTTGTAAGCGTTAAATCTAGTCCCGCATTCGATCACACAAATCTTTTGACAATGAAAGTTCCAAAAGAATTCGTAAATAAAGCAAGATTTTTTAAACCTTTTTAATAGCGAGGAAAATATGAACGATAGAAGTAGAGATATAGGTCCGTTTGTTCCGGGCGTTGACGATGATATGATAATTTGTCGTTGCGAAGAAATTACAAAAGGTGAAATCAGGCGTGCCGTTCACGATGGAATGTTTACAATGCCAGAAATCAGACGATATTTGCGGTGCGGAATGGGCCTTTGCCAAGGTCAAACTTGTTCGCGCCTTGTAAAATCGATTGTCGCTGCCGAACAGAAAGTAAGCCCTGCGGAAATCATTCCTGCAACGAGTCGAGGCCCAATCAGACCAACAGAAATGAAAATCCTTACAAAAGAAGATATTTAATACAAGGAAGGCGAATATGTTAAAAAAAGCAGATGTAATTGTAATTGGTGCTGGAATTGTTGGAAACGCAACGGCGTATTATCTTGCAAAAAAAGGAAAATCAGTAATCGTTTTGGAAGCGTCAAATTATATCGGAAATGGCGGCTCAACGCGAAATGCCGGAGGGGTTCGTCAGAGCGGGCGAAATCCAAAAGAATTACCGCTGATGGTTTGGGGCGTTAAAAATATTTGGCCAACTTTAAGCGAAGAATTGGGCGTTGACACTGAATACACACAGGAAGGAAATCTTCGTTTGGGAAAAACTGAAGAACATTTAAAGATTCTTAAAAAACTTGCTGACAATGCTCAAAAATGTGGCGTTGATGTAAAAATGATTAGCGCTGAAGAAGTGAAAAAAATAAATCCGTATATGAGCGATGCCGTAATCGGAGCGTCCTGGTGCCCAACCGACGGACACGCAAATCCTTTGACTACAACTCTCGGATTTTATAAGGCCGCTCGCGCATTGGGAGCCGATTTTATAACAGATGCACCAGTTTCAAAAATCCTTACAAAAGGCGGAAAGGTTAGTGGCGTTATTTCAGGCGAAGAGATTTTTGAAGCGGGAAATGTCGTTGTCGCAGCCGGATTTGAAAGCAATCAGATTTTAAACACAGTCGGAATTACAATTCCTATGAAAAAGCGACTTTTACAGTGCCTTGTAACTGAGGCCCAGCCTCAAATGTTCAAACAAATGCTCGGAACCGCAATGGCAGATTTTTACGGTCACCAAACAAAACATGGTTCATTCGTTTTTGGGGGTCACGACGGATACGAAAGCTACCCGAATGTTTACGCTGAAAACAATATTTATCCGCCAAGCACTTCAGATTTTGTTGGCGCTTGCACCCGCGGAATCGTAAGTTATTTTCCACGCCTTGAAAACGCAAAAGTTGTTCGCGCATGGTCAGGCTACGAAGACGAATCAAGCGATATGGTTTGCACAGTCAGCAAATGCGACGAAGTTCCAGGCCTTTACATCGAATGTGGTTTTACCGGCCACGGATTTGGAATAGGACCCGCCGCCGCATACAACATCAGCGAATTAATCTGCACCGGAAGTTGCCCAGCCGACATAAGCCCATTAAGATACAACAGATTTAAACCTGCTTTATAAAGATGATTTTGCGAGTTTGCCGCGTGGTAGGCTCGCATTTTTTTAATTAAAACAATTCTTCGCCAAAAATCGAATTATAGGCCCTTTCCAATTCTTCGCTCCATTTATACCGTGAAATAGGAAAAAGGGCGCGAACTTCTAAAAGCGATTTTGCTTCAACTGATTTTGTGCTTTGGTCGCTAAAAACAATTGTATATAAATCCTGATTTTCAGATTTTTCAATTTTTACAAGGGATTTTTTACTCGGTCTGCCACCTTTTTTGCCGTTTTCCCGTACCGCTTCAGATTTTTTCTGCGATTTTCGTTTTCCCCCGGAACTTTGCCCAAAATATGTAAAATTCCTAGCTTGTTCGATTTTGTCTTTAATTTTTTGCGTTTCTTCCGCCAAGTTTAATAGTTCTTCTTTCTGTTTTGAAAATTTTTCACCCGTAAAACTTTCAGAAAGCGATTTTAATCTTTTTTTTAATTCTTCTAATTTTTGCTCAGATTCTTTGAGCGTGCCTGTCATATTCATTACATCACCTGATAATATGCCCGCATTGATTCAGAAAGGTCGTTCAAATGCTTAAAAAATTCTGATTTGTCGTGACATTTTTTCATACAATCGATTGCGCCTTTAAACGGAGCAGTGTAAATCATCGGAAGAGTCACTTCATTTTTTGAAGCGTCCGGCGTGTAGGCTAAAAATTCTTTTTCAATACTAAATTTTGCGTTTTGCCCAGGTTTATTTCCACGAACATCAAGGCGAACCCAGCGTTTTAATTCATAAAAATAAACTGCATTCAAACTGTGCGGATAAAAATGATTTTTTTGCTTTGCACACAAAATTTGATAACAAAATCCACAAGGAATTCCAAAATTTCTTAAAATTGCCGCGTATAAATGAGATTTTGCAAAACAGATTCCATGTCCATTTTTAATAACATCGCTTGCACTAATCGAAAGTTCCGTTTTTTTACAATCCGAAGAATGTGGAAAATTATTTTGAACAAAGTAAAAGGCCTTTTCTGCAAGCAAAATAGGATTCTGTTTGAATTCTGTAAACCGTTCGCAAATCTTTTGAACTTCTTTAGATTTAAAATCAATAATCGGCGTATTTTCAAGATAGAGTGAAAAATCTGGATTTTTATTTTTTTTACTAACCGAAATCGTGTCGCCAATCTGGTAAAAAGTCGTTGAAAATTCTGGATTTTCTTTTAAAAAAGTCACATATCGCTTAATTTTTCGAACCATTTTAATCGTGCTGTAATTGTGCGTTAAACTTTCGTCTTCAACCATTCCGTGAAAAGAAAGATTATCCGTAATAATCACGCCGTTTTCAGAAAGATTATTCGAAAATTTCATAAAAAATTTCATATTCTGAGCTTTAGGCCCATCAATAAAAATCAAATCGTATTTTTCTGTAAAATTAAAATTCGCCGCATCACCTAAAAAAATCGTAATTCTGCTGGCCAAACCCGATTCCTGAATATTTTTAAACGCAATTTGGTAGCGCTCAAAATCAAATTCGATAGTATCAACAAAAATATCATCAGAAATT
>CAVHIX010000074.1:0-9014 GCA_963636135.1 Anaerovoracaceae bacterium | reverse complement strand
CTTATAAGGCCAGCGGTTTCGAGCGAATTTCAACTCCGCTTATGGAAGATATTGAAAATCTTGATAAATCTGATGGCGGCGATAATTTAAATCTGATTTTTAAAGTTTTAAAACGCGGTGAAAAATTGGAAGAAGCATTGGGTAAAAATGATCCAAAAGAACTTTCTGATATGGGATTAAGATATGATTTAACTTTGCCGCTTTCTCGTTTTTTTGCAGCGAATAAAAATAATCTTCAGTTTCCGTTTAAGGTAATTCAGACTGATAGAGTTTTTAGAGCAGAACGACCGCAAAAAGGCCGACTTCGTGAATTTGTTCAGTGTGATATTGATATTTTAGGCGATCAGAGTGCAAATGCTGAAGTTGAATTAATCGATGTAACTTCGCGGGCAATGCTTAATATCGGATTTAATAATTTTGTAATCAATATTAACGACAGAAGAATTTTAAGAAATATGCTTCAAAATATGGGATTTGAAAAAGATTCCATTGATTCAGTTTGTATTACTTTTGATAAAATGGACAAAATTGGTGCTAGTGGAATTGAAACTGAATTGAATGAAAAAGGGTTCCCGCAGAATGCAATTAAAAATCTTGTTGATTTTATTTCTTCTGAAATTACGCTTGATTCTGTTGCTGAAAAATGTTCGGATAAAAATATTGCAAACGATTTAAAATATGTCATTTCAACTGTAGAAAAAATCAGTGGTGGAAAATATAAAATTGCGTATTCTCCGAATTTGGTTCGCGGGCAGGGGTATTACACAGGAATCGTTTTTGAAATTGCCTGTCCGGATTTTTCAGGGGCTGTCGGTGGCGGTGGTCGTTACGATAATATGATTGGAAAATTTACTGGTCAGAATATTCCAGCAGTCGGATTTAGCATTGGGTTTGAGCGAATTTGTTCAATTCTTGTGGAACAGAAATATAAAATTCCTTGTGCAAAAGAAAAATGTGCCTTACTTTACGAAGAAAATATCGATTTTTCTGAAGTTTTAAAATTTGCTGAAGATTTGCGAAAAGATTTTTCAGTTTCAGTTTTGAAAAAAGCGAAAAAAGCTGGTCCTCAGTTTGTAATGCTTGAAAATCAGGGATATACAAAATTTGCTTCAATAAAAGATGGTCAATTGATTGTAAAATAATAATTTGACTTAAAAACTTAAAAAATCTTCTATTGACATATTGTAATCATAAAAGATATAATTAGAAACTACTTTTAATTTGTATTTTAAATATATAAGGAGCCTACAATGTCAGGACATAGTAAATGGGCCACTATTAAACATGCAAAAGGTATTGCTGATGCTAAACGTGGTAAAATTTTTACAAAGTTTATTAAGGAAATTTCAATCGCTGCAAGAATGGGCGGTGGCGATCCTAACTCTAACCCGCGTTTAAGAACTGTAATCATCAAAGCTCGTGCTGCAAATATGCCAAAAGATAACATTGAGCGTGCTATCAAAAAGGGAACTGGTGAAGACGGCGGAGCAGCATACGAAGAATTACTTTACGAAGGATATGCAGCTGGTGGTGTTGCCGTAATGGTTGAAGTTTTAACTGATAACAAAAACCGTGCAGCCGCAGATGTAAGAAATATTTTCACAAGAAATGGTGGAAACTTGGGAACTTCTGGTTCTGTTTCTCGTATGTTCCAGAGAAAGGGTACAATCGAATTTGATGCAGAAAAAGTTTCAGAAGATGAAATTATGGAAGTAGCTCTTGAAGCTGGTGCTGATGACATTGTAAATGAAGATGGAATTATCACTGTAACAACTTCTCCAGATTCATTCTCTGCTGTAGCTGATGCATTAAACGAAAAAGGTTTTGAATCTCTTTCTGCTGATGTTGGAATGGTTCCTGATATGTATTCTCCAGTTGATGCTGACACAGCTGTAAAAGTTGCAAAAATGTTGAATAAACTTGAAGATAACGATGATGTTCAGAATGTATATTCAAATGTTGAATATCCAGAAGGATTTGATCCAGACGCTGAATAATTTTTGAATCTTTTTGATTTGAGCCCGCTGATTTTTATTGGCGGGTTTATTTTTTTTTATGGAAGAAATTAATTTTTTTAACGGAAAACAAAGTTCTCAAGGGAAAAAAGTTCATCGAATTTTGGGGCTTGATCCGGGGCTTGCGAACACGGGATTTGGGATAATCGATTTTTGTAATAATAAATACAATCTTGTAAGTTACGGAACAATTGAAACAAAATCTGAATGGGCGCACCAAAAACGACTTTTTACGATTTATGAAAAATTAAATCAGATTGTAAAGGAATTTAATCCTTCTGAAAGTGCAATGGAATCTTTGTTTTTTGCCCGGAATGTTACGAGTGCACTTTTTGTTGCAGAGGCGAAAGGCGTAATTTCACTTTGTATGTCGCTTAATAAAATCTCTCTTACGGAATATAAGCCAAATCAGATTAAGCAGGCGGTTACTGGCACAACCCAGGCGGATAAAAAATTAGTTCAAAAATATGTAAAAATGCTTCTTAATTTAGAAGAAGAACCAAAACCTGATCACGCGGCAGATGCTTTGGCGTGTGCGATTACGCATATAAATTACACTTTGGGGCATGGCGGTTTTTCTGTTTAAAATCTCTTTTTATATAAATTTTTTACACACTTTATTATTTTTAAATTTTAAGTTAATATAGATTTTATGTTCAATAGTCTTACGGGAATTGTTACTGGAAAATTTTCGAAAAAGCTTTTTTTGCAGACTCAAGGGGTGGAATGGGCGATTTTTGTGCCGGATTCTGAACTTGATAATTTTTCTTTGGGTGAAGAAGCGCGAGTTTTTACATATTTGAATCATTATGATTCTGGAATGGATTTGTACGGATTTTCGAGTGACGAAGTGAGAACTCTTTTTTTTGATTTGCTGAAAGTTGATGGAATCGGGCCGAAAGGGGCTTTAAAAATTTTAAGCAGCGTAAAATATTCGGAGCTTGTTTCAGTTTTAGAGCGTGGCGATCTTGGCGTTTTGGAAAAAATTCAGGGAATCGGTAAAAAAACTGCGGCAAAAATGCTTTTGGCTTTGCAAGGGAAATTAACTGTTTTGGAAAATCAGGCTTTAAAATCCGTGAATATTCAAAAAACAAACGATTTTGAAGTTGTAATAAAATCTTTGTGCGAAATGGGCTACGACAGAATTAAAATTGAAGAAAAAGTTGAAAAAATCGTGGAAGAATTAAAATCAGATTCAGAATTTTTGAAAAAGACTCAAACTGAAAAAGAAGATTTTATTTTTAGAAAAGTTCTTGTGGAAATGGCAAAATGAAAAATACAGATTTTGTTGCTTCGGAAGACGAATTTTTGCACATCGTTCGTGCGGAACAAAAATTTGAAAATTTTGACGACGATGTTGAAAAAGGAATAAATTTAAGACCTCAGTTTTTAAACGATTTTATAGGTCAGGAAAATATAAAAAAGAATTTGAGTGTTTTTATAAGTGGCGCAAAACAGCGAAAAGAACCGCTTGATCATCTTTTTTTGATTGGGCCTCCGGGACTTGGAAAAACGACTTTGGCGCAGATTACGGCCCGCGAATTGGGTTCTGATTTTAAAGTTACGAGTGCGCCTGCTTTGGAAAAACCAAAAGATTTAGCCGGAATTCTTTCGACGATTACGGAAGGCACTGTTTTTTTTATAGATGAAATTCATAGGCTTAAGCACACGATTGAAGAAATGCTTTATATTGCAATGGAAGATTTTGAACTCGATTGGATTATCGGGCAGGGGGCGGCTGCAAGAACTGTTCGAATTCCTCTTCCGCCGTTTACTCTTGTTGGCGCGACTACAAAAGCGGGTTCAGTTTCAAGTCCTTTGCGAAGTCGTTTTGGAATCATTCAGCGGTTTGATTATTATTCAAAAGAAGATTTGGCAAAAGTTATTATTCGTTCTGCAAAATTGCTTAATATTCAGGTTGAACTTGATGCGGCACTTTTGATGGGACAGTGTTCGCGGGGAACTCCTCGTGTCGCAAATCGTGTTTTGCGGCGAATGCGGGATTTTGCCCTTCATCTTGGAAAAAATTCGATTACGCTTGATGTTGTTTACAAAGGATTAAAGGCGCTTGAAATTGATGAGTTGGGCCTTGAGCGATACGACCGGGAAATTCTTTTAAAAATTATAGAAAATTTTGGCGGTGGACCGGTTGGGGCTGAAACTCTTTCAATCTGTTTGGGTGAATCTTTGGACACTCTTGAAGATTATTATGAACCTTATTTGATTCAGTGCGGACTTTTGCAGCGAACTCCACGCGGAAGAATTGTAACTGAAAAAGGGTACAAGCATTTGGGGCTTCAATTTAATGAACGAAAACAAGAAAATTCTGAATATCAGAAAAATTTATTTGATCAGGTTTAAAAAATGAAATTAACGGATTTTGATTTTGAATTACCACAAGATTTAATTGCTCAGCATCCGAGTGGAACGCGCGGACAGGACAAATTAATGCTTTTAGACAGAAAAACTGGTGAAGTAACGCACAAAATGATGCAGGATTTGCCAGATTTAATTTTGCCTGGAACGCTGATGATTTTTAATAATTCCAAAGTGCGAAGGGCCCGTTGCTATGGAATAAAAGAAACTACAGGTCGCGAGCAGGAATTTATGTTTTTAAATCGGCTTGATAAAGATGGTTTTTTGTGGAATACGATGGTGAAATCTGCAAAAAAACAAAAGCCTGGAATGCACTATAAATTTCCAGATGGCACGATTGGAACGATTATTGACCGCCCTGAAAATGTTGGAACCGAATTTCGAGCGTTACAGTTTGAGCAGCCGGTGAACGAAGCGTGGTTTGAAGTAAATGGGCACATTCCGCTTCCGCCTTATATAAAACGCGAAGATACTGACGAAGACAGCGAACGATATCAGAATGTTTATGCAAAAGAAACTGGTTCTGCGGCGTGTCCAACGGCTGGCCTTCATTTTACGGAAGAAATGTTGAATCGTTTGAGTGAAAAGGGAATTGAACGCGATTTTGTAACGCTCCATGTTGGATTGGGAACATTTTTGCCAGTTCGTGAAGAAAACATTGAAGAACACAAAATGCACGAGGAAGTTTTTACGGTTTCTGAAAGTACGGCGAAAAAAATTAATGATGCAAAAAAAGAAGGACGTCCGATTTTGGCAGTTGGAACTACTTCTGTTCGAACGCTGGAATCTTTTTGTGATGAAAATGGCCATGTAAAATCCGGGACTTCTTCAACGCGGATTTTTATGTATCCGGGGTACAAATTTAAAGTCGTTGACCAGATGTTTACGAATTTTCACACTCCAGAATCGACGCTGATTATGCTTGTAAGTGCCTTTGCCGGCCGCGAAAATATTTTAAATGCGTACAAAAAGGCCGTAGAAAATCGGTACAGATTTTTTTCTTATGGGGATGCGATGTTTATTCGCTAAATTATTTTAAATGTTCTAAAGAGAATCGCAAAAGATTTAAAAACTGAAAATTAAAAATTTTATTCGTTTGAAAATCTGCGGTTTCTCTGGAATAGTAAAATTCTGCATCTTCCATAATTGAATCGATTGTTTTATTGCTGAGCGGAAGTTTTAGCCCGATTAATTTTGATTCAAATTCAAGATTTCTGAATGCGAACGGACCTGCAAACGCAATTTTTATCGAATTGATTATATTTTTTTCAGAAAGCGTTAAAAATGCAAATGACGCTGAATCTTTTGTAATTTTTGATTCCGGGCCCAATCTGTAAAAAAATTCAATATCCCATTCTGAAAGTGGAATTCTAATATTTGAAAGAATCTGGTTGGGTTTTAGTTTTTCAAAAGATGAAAGTGGTTTGTAAATAGTTTCAGATTCAGTTTTAAGTTCGAGTTTTGCATCTAGGGCTAAAAGTGGGGCGTAAAGCGTGTGAAAATATTCTGTATTTAAAATATTTCCGCCTAAAGTTGCAATGTTTCGCACAAACGGATTTGAAATTGTTTTTAAAGCGTCGTACAAAATTTTTGGAATGTGGCGTTCGCCGAGCGATAAAATTTCTGAAAGAGAAGTTGCCGGTCCAAAATCTATAAACCGTTCGTGTTTTGAAATCTTTTTTAATTCCGGAATATTTATAATGCTCATCGATTTTTCAGGGAGTTCTTTTAATCCTGTCGCTCCCCCGATAATCTGAAGATTTTTGATATTTTTTAAATTGTAGAAAATTTCCTGAATGTTTTTTGCATAGAAAATATTTTTTTTATTCATTATTTTTTCCGTTAGTTTTAAGATTTATGTTGTATGCGTAAATTATGCCTTCCGTGAGTGTTTTTAAATCTGTACAGCAGAGGCTCAAATTTTTTATATATTCAAAAATGAATTCTTTTGATGGTTTGTTGTTTGATTTTATGATTGCGTATGTTGCAAAAATTTTTCCGGCGTTGCAGTATCCGCAGAGTTTTATTCCCGCTTTTGAAAATCCTTTTAAAATCGACTGATAAATTTCTGATTGTTTAAAATATTCGAGTGTGATTATGTTCTGGTCTTTTACGATTGCAACCGGAATTTTGCACGATGGAACTGGTTTTCCGTTTAATAAAATTGTGCAGTTTCCGCAAGTGCCTTCAAAACAGCCTTTTTTAATGTCGAGGAATTTTAATTCGCGTAAAACATCGATTAAATTTTTTGTTGGTTCCGCTTCAATTACGGTTTTCTGGTCGTTTATGGTCAAAGGAATTTTCATTTTTCACCTTCTTTTTGATTCTGTTCGTTTGAATTTTGCTCTTCTTCGGATTTTGAATCTTTTTCCATTAAAAATTTAATCGCTTCTTCATCGGCTTTTGAAATTTCCTGGGCTTTTTTTTGCATTTCTTCGGTTGTTTCAAGATTTTCTTGTTTTTCTTCTTCGATTTTTTCGATTACTTTTTGAATTTCGCTGATTGAAGCCTGAATTTCGTTTGTGTTTTCTTCAGAATTTTTGTTTTCGGTATTTTCGGATTCTGAAATTTGGCTTTCCTGATTTTTTGTTTCGTTTAAGGATTTTTTAGATTCGTTTAAAATTGAAAAAATCTGTTCTGTAGAAATCGGCAAAGATTCAATTTGCGTATTTAAAAGCACGGAAAGCGCGTTTGCAAATGCCGGCGGAATTAAATTGTGAATAATTTCGTTAATCTGGCTAGGATTTGAAGTCGATTCCACAAAAATAATGTTGATATTTTCGCAATAAAGCGGGCAATCTTTGAGCAAAAATTTTAATTCTCGTTGAATTTCAAGGCGAATAGAATTTTCGGCGTGTTTTAATGAAAGAATTTCACCGCAATCGATTGAAATATAAAGTCCCGTAATTTTTATTGAAAGCGTCAAAGGATTTAATTCAAGTTCCAAAATTGCGCCGCCAAAAGATGTTGAATAAAACGGCTGCCCCTGAAATTTTAGATTATTCCAGTTTTTTTTCATTGCCGGTGAAATCGATTTTTCAGTGTGAATCGGGAGCGGAAGGTTAAATCGCTTTTTTTGAATGTCGAGGCAGCATTTTCGCAAAAGTTGGGTCATTACGCTGATGTTACTGTAAACATTTTCTGGCAAATCCGGAATTTCGTCGTCTGGAAATTCGTTTATGATTTTTATGTTATCGTGCGGAATGTCTAAAATTTTTGACGCGGTTTGTTTCCAGATTTCAGAAATTGTTGGGCTTGGAATGTGCGAATGGATTGTAAAAGTTCCGTCTAAGGCCAAAGTCGTTTCTAGCGTTTGTTTTGTGTCAAATTCTGAAGAGCCAAAATAACTTGATCCGTTTGGTGAAAAAGAAAGTCCGATTCCTTTTCGCGTTAATGAAGAAAAAGTGCTGTTTTCGGTTGAAAGCAAATACTTGTTTTCAAGTAAAGAGGAGGCATATTTTCTGGAAAAATTGCTTTGTTTTAAAATCGGTTCAAAAATTGAAATCTTTTTTTGAATTTTGTAGTTAAAAGGCGAATACAAAACTGATTTTGCATCCTGAATATTTATTTGTCTTACTTCTTGCGGAAGAATTTTTAATTCAGTTGCAATTTTTTGAAGATGCGATTCGATTGCCTGGTATCCCCCCGCGTCAATTGTTTCCGGGTAAATTGAAGTCGGCGGATTTTGCGAAGTGATAATTCTTGCATCAATAAAAATATTTTTCGGATTGTAAACTGAAATTGAAGAAAGTACGATTCTGTCTAAATATTCTTTTGCGTACGGATTTTGAAAACCTGCATCCGCTGAAATAAAAATTTTTTCTGAAACGATTTTATTTTCTTTTGAAATCTGACTTTCGTGTTTTATGCAGAATTTAATTTTATTTTCGATGTATAATTTTTGTTCTTTTTTTGAAAGAATTAATTTTACCGGGCGACCAAGTTTTAAAGCGGCGAGGGCAGTTTGAATCGCGAGAATTGAAATTTTCCATGTTCCGTTAAAGTTTGAATTTTGAATCTGCGTTTTTTTGATGATTATATTTTCTTCCGGAATGTTTAAAACTTCGCATAAATTCTGTTTTAAATGAAAAGGCCATTTTGTCGGCGTCATTACATTTAAAGTTTGGCCTTCGGGGTAGCAGAACGCGCCGGAAGTTTCGTTAAAATCAAAAGATTGTTCTTGAAATGTCCAGGTTGAAGAAACGGTTTTTAATTCTTCTTGTGGTGGAGTTTTTTCTGATTCTGATTTTTGTTCTTCTGAAAAAGTGCCCGTTTTTACAGTTCTTGAAAATAAAAGTTCGCTTTTAAAATTTGAAATATTTTCTTCTTTTTGTAAAAATGACATTGAAATTAATTCAGAGAGATTTTCAACTTCGTCTTTATTTTCGCCAACTAAAATTCCAATCGGCTCGCCAACATACGAAACGAAATCTTCGCAAAAAATTTTAGTTTTTGTATTTAAAGTTTGAACAAGATTTTTTCCTGGAATGTCGCGACTCGTAAAAAAATAATAATTTTCGGGAAGAAGGCTCAAATCAATATTTGAAATTCGAATATTTTTCTGCGGACTTCGAACGAGTTTTGCAAAAAGCATATTTTGTCGTGTCAAATCTGAATAAAATT
>CAVHIX010000073.1:6103-9107 GCA_963636135.1 Anaerovoracaceae bacterium | reverse complement strand
ATTTTCAATTTTTTGAGATTTTTCGAGCAATTTTTGAGATTCGTTTAAAAATTCAAAAAGAGTAGTGCTATCTTCGCTTGAAAAATTGTAAATTCCAAAAGATGGGGCGCTGTTTTTTCCAAAGAAACTTTTTGCATTTTCTGATTTATAAATTATTTTAAAAATTATTTCTGCCATATCCTGAAAACTTATCGGGTTTATTTTAAAATCCTGTGAAAGTGAAAACTCTCCATTTGTTTTGGACTGAAAAATAAAATCGTTTAAAATGCCGTTTTGATTTCCGTACAAAAATGATGGGCGGATTATGTAATATTGCGTCATTGAAGAAGTAATTGATTCTTCCTGTTCGATTTTTAATTTTCCTTCTTCAGATTGGGCGTTTTTTTCTGATTTTTCTGTGTAAAAATTTTCGTTTCCGCTAAAAACTTCCGGGGAAGAAATAAAAATCAATTTTGCGTTGTGATTTCTGCAAAGTCGGGCAATGTTTAGAGTTTTTTTTGCATTCTGATTTTGTTCCGGGAAAAGAATAACCCATTTTATTTTTCCGTCGTCGTTGTTTTTGTGCGAAGAAAAATAATTTTGCGTTTCTGTGGATTTAAAATAATTTTCTAAATCCTGGGCATTTTCAGTGTTTAATTCAGTGCCACTTTGCGTAAATGACAATCCGTTTTTTTTGAGTAAAGAAATTACTTCGTCTGCGAGGGGCGAAAAAGAGTTTACAAGCCAAATCATATTAAATCTTTTTAAAAATAAAGTTACAGAAAGTTTTAATTCTGTTCATAAATGAATTTTCAATCTTTTTTTCCATAAAAGGCACTTTATATGAGCGAACGCCGCCAATTCCGTACAAAATCCAGTTTTCGCCGTCTTTGAATAAAATTACACTGTTCGCCATTTTTTCTGGATTTACGGCATTGAATCCTTTTACTTTGATTTTATTTGTGTTCACCATTGAATAAAAAACATAATCTTCTGTTTGTTCGATTGTAATTGTCGCATTAATCTGACTGAAAGGCTCCATTAAAAGTTCAACTTGGTATTCAGTTGCTGTTTCTGAAATCTTTTTTGTTGAAATAATGTCTGCTTTTGAATAAAGGTCGTAAATTGTGCCGGAACTTGCAACATACGGAATGCCAACATAATCCGGAATATTTTCGAGGGCCTCTTTCATTTTTAAAATTAAATTTGGGTTTTCATTTACAGGCCGAATCTGAATAATTTCTGCGGAATAATTTGGTTTTACTTCCGAAATAATAGATTTTAATCTTTTTACAACTTCCTGGTCGCTTTCAAGTGAAATATTTTTTTCATTTTTAATGTTGCGGATTAAAACGCTTCCGCCAGAAAGATTTTCTAAATCGGATTGTGATAATTTTGAATTAAACGGAAGAGCGTTTGCCGAAAAGATAAAAAAAGAAATTGCAAAAACTGTAAAAATTTTTTTCATAAAAATTCCTAGAAATAATTTTGAATTTAATATACTGATTTTTTTGATTTTTTTCAATTTATTTATTTGTTATAAAATTTTTGAAATTCTTTACTACATTGTATTAAAAATAAAAAAGTTATATATTAATTGTATGAATTTTACAGAATTTAATTTAAATGAAAAATTGTTAAAAGGCCTAGAAGAAGCGTCTTACACTGAATGTACACAAGTTCAGGAACAAGTTTTAAAATCTTCGCAGGATGGTTCTGATTTATATGTTCAGTCTCAAACTGGAACCGGAAAAACTGCAGCTTATCTTGTTGCTATAATACAAGAAATGCTTTCTTCAAATCAGGAAAATGCAAAAAAGGCCTTGATTATGGTTCCGACTCGGGAATTAGCCGTTCAAGTTGAGCAGGAAGTAAAAGTTTTAAAAAAATACACAGATTTAAAATCTTTTAGTTTTTTTGGCGGAGTAGGGTATGAAAAACAGATTCAGGCTTTAAAACGCGGAGTTGATATTATAATCGGTACTCCAGGAAGATTAATCGATTTGCAGGAAGGAAAAAATCTTGATCTTTCAAATGTTGGCTATGTTGTTGTTGATGAAGCCGACCGAATGTTCGATATGGGATTTTATCCTGAATTGCGAAAGATTTTAAAATTCGTGCCAAAAGCTGAAGAACGGCAGACAATGCTTTTTAGTGCGACGCTGAATTCTTATGTAAAAAATCTTGCGTGGGAATATACTCGCGATCCAAAAGAAATTGAAATTGCTGCGGAAAATATTACGGTTTCAGAAATCGACCAGGAACTTTTCCATGTTTCAAGTGATGAAAAAATGCAGCTTTTAATCGGGATTTTAAAACGCGAAAATCCGCAGAGTGTAATCGTTTTCTGTAATACAAAAAGGTCGTGCGAAGTTGTTGCAAAACGCCTTCAAATGAACGATTTAAAATCAGATTTTATAATTGGGGATTTGCCGCAGAATCTTCGGTTAAAAAAATTAAATAGTTTTAAAAATGGCGAACTTTCAATTCTTGTTGCAACTGATGTGGCTGCCCGCGGAATCGATGTAAATGATTTAGCAATGGTTATAAATTACGATTTGCCAAACGAACCGGAAAATTATGTTCACCGAATTGGACGAACTGCCCGCGCCGGAAAATCTGGAAAGGCCTATACTTTCTGTTCGGAACAGGATGTTTACAGTTTACCAGCAATTGAGCGCTATATTGAAATGCCTCTTCATTCGCATGTGGCTTATCCGGAAGAATTAATGGAAGATAAATCGAGTGGCGTTTATATTAAAACTGAATTCCACCACGATGATGAAAAATCTTACAGAAAAGATGGCGACAAAAAGCGAAAAGATTATAAAAAATCTTCAAAATCTGATTACAAATCTGATTACAAAAAAGGTTCAAAATCAGAATATAAAAAAGATTATAAAAAACACGATAAAAAACAGAAATTTGCAAAAACTTCTGACAGTGAATTTTCAAAACTTGAAGGCCTTTCTTTTGATGACAGATTAAAATTCTATAAAGAAAAATACGCTTCATCTTACAAATC
>CAVHIX010000073.1:0-6093 GCA_963636135.1 Anaerovoracaceae bacterium | reverse complement strand
TATTCAAAATCAAAAACTTACTCAAAGCCGAAAGAAACAGTTCAGCCTAAAAAAATGGGTCTGATTGCAAAAATTAAAGCGTTCTTCGGAAGATAAAAGGAATAAAAATGATTAGTGTAAGCGATTTAAGCGTTAGATTTAGCGAAAAACCTTTATTTAAAGATGTAAATTTAAAATTTACAAACGGAAACTGTTATGGAATTACGGGTGCGAACGGAGCTGGAAAATCAACATTTTTAAAAGTTCTTTCTGGGGAAATTGACCACGATTCTGGAACGATTTCTATTTCAACTGGCGAGCGAATGGCCGTTTTAAAGCAGGATCACTTTGCCTACGATAAATTTTCTGTAAAAGATACTGTTATGATGGGATTCCCAAAATTGTACGAACTTTCAAAAGGTATCGAAGAAATTTATGCAAAAGAAGATTTTTCTGATGAAGACGGAATTAAAGCTGCTGAAATGCAGGCCGATTTTGGCGAACTTGGCGGATACGAAGCGGAAAATCAGATTGAACAAATGCTTTCTGGCCTTGGACTTGAAGAAGAATTCCACGACAAACAGATGAGCGATTTGGATGAAAGCCAGAAGGTCCGCGTTTTGCTCGCTCAGGCAATTTTCGGAAATCCGGACATTCTTGTATTAGATGAACCTACGAACGGTCTTGATATTGAATCTATTACCTGGCTTGAAAATTTCCTTCTTGAATTTGAAAATACTGTAATCGTTGTAAGCCATGACCGCCACTTTTTGAATACGGTTTGTACTTTCATTTGTGATATCGATTACGGAAAAATTACTCAGTTTGCCGGAAACTACGATTTCTGGTATCAGATGACACAGGTTTTACAGCGACAGGCAAAAGAACAGCAGAAGAAAGCTGAAGACAAAATGCGTGATTTAAAAGAATTCATTTTGCGATTCAGTTCAAATGCTGCAAAATCAAAACAGGCCACAAGCCGCAAAAAGATTTACGATAAACTCGCTCAATCAGTAGAAGATTTGCCAGTTTCAACGCGAAAATTCCCTTATGTAAATTTTAAAATGGATCGCGAAATCGGGAATAATGTTCTTCAGATTAAAGATTTAAATTATACCGATGATTCTGGAGTTCAGCTTTTAAAAGATTTTAATTTGACTGTAAACCGAACTGACAAAATCGCGTTTGTTGGAATTGAGCATAATTCAATTTCTGCTTTGTTTGACATTATTAACGGTGAAAAAAAGGCTTCAAGCGGGGAATTTTTCTGGGGGCAGACTACAAGCCACACATATTTGCCGCGCGATAATTCTTCTTATTTTGCGAACGATTTAAACATTACAGAATGGCTAAAGCAATATTCAAAAGAGCAGGATGACGCTTATGTTCGCGGATTTTTAGGAAGAATGCTTTTTTCTGGCGACGAATCGCTTAAAAAAGTAAAAGTCCTTTCCGGTGGTGAAAAAGTTCGTTGTATGCTTTCAAAATTGATGCTCACTGGTGCAAATGTTTTGGTAATGGACGATCCTACAAATCATCTTGACCTTGAAGCCATTCAGTCTTTAAACGAAGGATTAATTTCATTCCCTGGTGTAGTTTTGTTTACGAGCCATGACCACGAGTTCATTCAGTCGATTGCAAACAGAATTATTGAAATCACGCCAAACGGAATTATTGATCGCATGACTTCTTTTGATGATTACATTAGCGACGATTCAATTACAGAATTGCGAAAAGAACTTTATAAAGGAACCGGAAAAAAATTAAAATATAGAGTTTAAAAAGATTCTGAACTAAATTCAGAATAACATTGTTTTTAGAGTTGTCATTCCAGGCTTGTCCCGGAATCTTTTGTATAATTTTTTAAGAATTCCTTTTTAATTGGGCCATGATGTCGCTTAAGATGCTGTGGCCCATTTCTTTTGTAACTTCTTTTTGCGGCTGATGGTATTCAACTAGATTTTCCGGGATTTCGTCTAAAAATCTGCTTGGAACACATTCGATTGTAGCCATTTGTTTTCGTCTTTTTGCACACGAACTGATAATCAATTTTTCGCGGGCACGAGTGATTGCAACATAAAAAAGACGGCGCTCTTCTTCAACATCTCCATTATTTTCGTCAACAGACCGTTGGTGTGGAATAAGGCCTTCTTCCGCACCTGCAATAAAAACTACCGGAAACTCAAGGCCCTTTGACGCGTGAATTGTCATAAGATTCACTTTTCCTTTGTCGTTTTCGTCGTCACCATTGTCGCGGCTCATAAGAGTGATTCTGTTTAAATAATTGAAAATACTTGGATTTGTGTTGTCAGGATCGTTTTCCCAAGTTTCCATTGAAGAACAAAGGCTTTCAATATTTTTCATTTTAAAAGTTGCGGCTTTTTCGTTTTTTGAAAATTCTGTGGCAAGATAAGCCTTGTAATCGATTTCCAAAACCATTTCGCGTACTTTTTTTGCCAATCCGCGACCGCTTAAAATTTTCTGGCGCTGAGTTTCAATTATTTCTACAAAATTTTCTAAATCTTCTTTTAATTTTTCTGATGCCTGGCTTTCCGGACTTTCGATTAAATATTTTATTGCCGACCAGAGAGTGCATTTTTGTTCATCTGCGACTTTATTTAAACTTTCAATTGCGCTTCGACCAATTCCGCGGCGAGGGGTGTTTATAATTCGCAAAAGATTTATGTCGTCGTCGTGGTTTGCAATGATTCTCAAATAACTAATGATGTCTTTAATTTCTTTTCGCTCAAAAAAACTTGTTCCTCCGCTCATAGTGTACGGAATATTTGCCTGTAAAAACGCTTCTTCAATGTGGCGGCTCTGAGTATTCGCACGGATTAAAACTCCAAAATCATCGTATTTGCGCTTGTCTTCCATTGCGATCCCCTGAATGCTTTCTGCAATAAAATCGGCTTCGGCAACTTCATTTTCTGGCATAAAAATTTCGATTGGCTTTCCGTTTCCTTTTCCAGACCAGAGTTTTTTATCTTTTCTGTTTGTATTATGGGAAATTACGCCGTTTGCTGCATCCAAAATTGTTCCCGTTGAGCGGTAATTTTGTTCAAGTCGGATTTCAGTTGTATTTTTAAAATCTTTTTCAAAATTTATAATATTCTGAAAATCGGCCCCACGCCAGCTGTAAATTGATTGATCGTCGTCGCCAACAACTGCAACATTCTGATCTGCCAAAAGATGCATTAATTCGTATTGCTGATGGCTCGTGTCCTGAAATTCGTCTACCATAATATATTTGTATCGTTCCTTGTATTGCGCCAAAACATCCGGGTGCTCTTTAAAAAGTTTGATTGGCAGAACGATTAAATCGTCAAAATCTACAGAATTGTAAAGTTTTAACCCTTCTTGATACGAATTGTAAAGTTCCTTATACATATCGGTATCGGTTTTCCAGTTTTTGCGGCCAGTTTTTATATTTGAAAAAAGATTACTGATTTTATAAATATCCATCGCGTCGGGTGAAAATTTTAATTCGCGACCACATTCTTTGATTAGTGCCGTTCTGTCCGTTTCATCGTAAATTGAAAAGTTTTCGCGGTATCCAAGTTTTTCGATATTCTGTCTTAAAATTCTTACTCCAAATGCGTGAAAAGTTGAAATTGTAAGATTTTGTAATTTTCGCTGCGTTAATTCTTTGATTCTGTCGCTCATTTCTTTTGCGGCTTTATTTGTAAAAGTTAGCGCTAAAATCTGACTTTGCGGAATTCCTAAATCGAGCATATGGGCAATTCTGTAAGTGATTACGCGTGTTTTTCCGCTTCCGGCGCCTGCAATGATTAAAATTGGGCCGTTTATCGTGGTTACTGCTTTATATTGTTCGGGATTTAATTCTTTTTGTAGGGTTTGTAAATCTAGAGCCATAGCAAAAACTTTAACATTCTCTTGATTTTTACTCAATATTTGGTACAATTATAATGATATATTTTTCGAGGTATTTATGAATTATTCAGTTCAGGCATTTTTAGCACGCCACAATTTTGTTTGTCACGAAGATGTTTCTTCTATTGCATATTCAATTTTAGACGATATGAATAAGGGCCTTTTAGGTCAAAAAGCTGATGAAGATATGATTCAAACTTATACTCTTCCACCAGAAAAAAAGATTTTAAATAAATCTGTAATCGTAATTGATGCCGGTGGAACAAATTTTAGATCTTGTCTTGTAACTTTTGATTCTTTGGGAAACGCTACAATTTCTGATTTGGAAAAAACTAAAATGCCAGGAATTGAAAAAGAACTTTCAAAAAAAGAATTTTTTGCACAAATCGCTAAAAATCTTGAACATTTAAAAAATAAAGCTACTTCAATCGGATTCTGTTTTTCTTATCCTACAAAAATTACAAAAGATGGCGACGGAATTGTAATGGGATTTTCAAAAGAAGTAAAAGCTCCAGAAGTAATCGGAAGTTTAATCGGTGAATCTTTAAAACAGGAATTGAGCGAAAACGGCTGGAATCCGATTAAAAAAGTTACAGTTTTAAATGATACAGTTGCTGCTTTGCTCGCCGGGGCCGCAATTTCCGGAAATCAAAAATATTCTTCATATATTGGGTTTATTTTGGGAACGGGAATGAACGCTGCTTACATTCAGAATAAAAGCGAAAATCTTCCTGATTTTGAAAAACAGATTATCGTTTGCGAATCCGGAAAAACTAAAAATGTCGTTCGCGCAGATTTTGATGTTGAATTTGACAAATCTACAACTCGTCCAGGTGAATTTTATATGGAAAAATGCTGTTCTGGTGCTTATTTGGGGCCTGTTTCATATTTAATGCTTCAAAGTGCCGCAAAAGAAGAAGTTTTTTCCCCTTATGTTTGTAAAAAAATTCTTGAATTAAAAGAATTAACTACAATTGATGTAAGTGAATTTTTACAGGAACCATACAATACTTCTTCAGTTTTAGGAAAATTGATGGCCGAATGTGCCTTAGAAAGCGATTATGATTCTTTGTTCAGTCTTTTAGATGCAATTGTTGAACGCTCCGCCCGCCACGCCGCCGCAATTTTAACTGCATGTGTAATTCAGAGTGGGGAAGGTAAAATCGCAACAAAACCAGTTTGTATTTTGTGCAATGGAACAACTTTCCACAAAACTTATATGCTAAAAGATCGCGTAATTTCTTACCTTGACGAAGTTTTAACAAAGCAAAACGGACTTTATTTCAGAATTGTTGCAGTTGAAAACGACATTACTTTGGGAACTGCAATTTCTGGATTGATAGAAGCCTAATTTTTCTGTAAAATCTTTTTGGGGTTTTTGATGAAGTCTTTCGGAAAAACAATTGTTTTAATTTTGCTGATTCTCATTACGATATTCGGTGGACTTTTGTGGTTTGAATATTTGGGGTTAATGCCTGTAAAATCGTTTATGAATCCGGTTTTTAAATTATTCGGGCTTGAACCTCAATCTTCTGTTACGCAAACGAGTTCAAAACCGGTAACTTCAGATTTATACGAAGACAGAATTAATTCGCAGCGTGAATCTTTGTCGATTTTAGAACAGGAATTAAACGACAGAAACGAAAAAATTACCCAAAAAGAAAAAGAATTAGAACAGTTAGCCGGAATCATTCAGGAAAAAGAAAAATCGCTTGAAGAACGAGAAAAAACATTTAACCAAATTGCAAAACAGTTCGAAGATAAAGATGTAAACGTTGAGCAAATTGCAGTTTATTTAAATAGTATGTCGCCAAAAGATGCTGTTGCAATGCTAGAAAATATGGATGATCAGGTTGTAATCGATATTTTGCGAAAAGTTGACAAAATGGCTTCGGAATCTGGCACAACTTCTATGAGTTCTGTTTGGCTTATGAATATGAAGCCTGAACGAGCGGCAGAGATTTCGCGAAAAATGATTAATAAGCCGGAATCAATCGAATAAAAAAACATGCAATTCTCAATAGTTGGAGGATTGCCGTGTTAAATGTTCAAACTGAACCAAAAATCAATGCAGCAGATTTTCAAAAAAATGCTTTGCCTCGCCAAGACGAAAGTTTTAAAATTGAAGTAAAAGGCAAAAAATCTTTTGGGGAAATGGTAAATGACTCAAAGGCGTCTTTAAAATCGCAGGAAAGGCCTTCTGAAAATCGTGTAGAAAAT
>CAVHIX010000072.1:0-9141 GCA_963636135.1 Anaerovoracaceae bacterium | reverse complement strand
CACCAAATCCTCTTTATGGAAAATGGGCCGACAATCAGGGAAATTATATTTCATTTATGAATGATGGTTCGGTTGTTGCAAAAATTTATAAAAATAATGATGGTTCAAATTACGATACATATTCTGGAACCTGGCAGGCAATCGACAATGTTGTAATTTTTACAGTTACAAAAGATGCCAGCGGAAACGAAACTCCAACTTCAAAATCAATCGTTTCAGAATGGGACATTAACGGCGCAATGCTCAAAATCACTTGGGTTGATGAAGATAAAATTACTCGAAATCTCACACTCTACCATTCTTCAAAATAAAGGAATCATAAAATGAAAAAATTAGTTTTATCAATTTTTATTTTTTCTTCTATTGTAGTTGGCGTTTTTTCTCAGAATAAAAATCAAAATCTGTACACCGCAACAGAAGATGTAGAAACTCAGAAACAGATTCCAATCAATCCAAAAACAGGATTTCCGGCAATTACAAAAAAACCGTTTTTAATGTTCAATGAAGGTTTTTCTTTTGCAAGCGTTACAAGAATTGAAAAGCAAAGCGGAAAAAGCAATTTCGGCTGGGAAGATTATATGATTGGCCTTTATTTCAGTATGCAGACTGGAAATTTAAAACCATTCGATTTAACTCTTAGAACTGCGGTTTATTATCCTTTTTATCATACTTTTAAAGGGCAGCGGGTTTACGCAAAGCAGACTGTTTTGTACGCATTTGATGTTTTTGCGGGCCCAACTTTCCAGTTTGATTTCTGGAAATATGTTCGCTTAAATTTAACGCCTGGCCTTCACTATATGTATCAGCTTTCTGACGAATATCATTTGAATTATTTGGGCGTTGGCGGTCTTGTGGGCATTGAGCTTCCGGTTACGCGACACTGCAATCTTTTAGTTGACGGTTTTCTTTCTGTAGATTACCCGAATTTGGGAACGAATTACAAAGTTCAGCCTTTTACATATGCCTGGAATTATCAGATTAACATAGGATTTAGATATTCTCTTGCAAATCCAAACAGATATTCTTACATTCAGACTCAAAAAGACAGATTAATAAATGAAGGTTTAATCGAAGATCCTGTTGTTGCAAAACGAAATCAAAAATCTCAATTGAAAAAAGAACGCTCTCAAGAGAAAAAAGAAATCAAAGAGCAGATGAAATATATGACCAAAGGCGAAAAAAAGGAATTAATGGAGCAAGTTCGCCAGGAACATAAAGCTCAAAAAGAAATGCTAAAAGAACAAAAACTTGAGCAAAAACAAAAAGAAGCTGAAGCTCGAAAAATTTATCAGCAGGAACAAAAAGAAATTAAGCAGATTAAAAAAGAAGCAAAATTAAAGAAAGAAGCTGAAAAAAAGGCAAAACAGGCTGAACATAATGCAAAAATGAAGGAATTAGAAATCCGCCAGAAAGCAGAAGATGAAGCTAATGCCAAAAATAAAGCTGCAATTGAAGCCGAAAAAGCCAAAATTAAAGCTGAAAAACAAAAAGCAAAAGATGAAAAATCAAAATCTAAAGAAAACGATAAAAATCTTTTAGAATCCGTAACTTTAGATAAAACTAATTCATAAGATTTTAAAATTGTAAAAATAAATTTTTGTTGAAAACTTATAGAAATAATATTAAAATCGAATTATGAATGAAATTGAAATTATCGACAAAGCAATCCGAAGAGTTCCAGATTTTCCAAAACCTGGAGTTCTTTTTTATGATATAACAGGAATTTTGTGCGACCCAAAAGCATTTAAAATCTGCCTTGATCAAATGTATAAAATTTACAGCAAAAAAGATATTCAGGGCATTTGTGCTATAGAATCGCGTGGATTTTTGTTTGCTGCCCCGTTGGCTGAAAAGTTGGGTCTTCCATTAATTTTAATCAGAAAAAAAGGCAAACTTCCTGGAAAAACTTATTCCTGTAAATACGCATTGGAATACGGCACTGCTGAAATCGAAGTTCATAAATCAGATATTACGCCGAACGCAAATTATTTAGTAATCGACGATTTAATCGCAACTGGCGGAACTTTAAAAGCTGCAAAAACTCTCGTAGAAATGGGAGGTGCAAAGGTGAGCGAATTTTTCGGAATTATCGGCTTACCGTTTTTAAATTATCAGAAAGTTCTTGAACCAACTTCAGTTACAACATTAATCAATTATCAAAGTGAATAAGGAACAAATTATGTCAAAATATAAACCAATTTTATCAGTACAAGAAACAGAACACGCAATCGTTGCAATAAAAGATTTTTTTCAGCTTACTTTGTCAACGGAATTAAATTTGACCCGCGTTACAGCTCCTCTTTTTGTAGAAGCCGGCAAGGGAATTAACGACGATTTGAACGGAACAGAACGCCCGGTTTCTTTCCCAGTGAAAGATATGAACGAACGCAAAATGGAAATTGTTCAGTCTTTGGCAAAATGGAAGAGACTTAAAGTTACAGAATTGGGATTAAAACCTGGTTTTGGAATTTACACTGATATGAATGCCATTCGCCCGGATGAAGAATTAGACGAAATTCATTCGCTTTATGTTGACCAGTGGGATTGGTGTATGGCAATCGATGAAAAAGACAGAACGATTTTTTATCTTTTTGAAATTGTAAAAAAAGTTTACCGCTGCTTAAAACGAACAGAATTTTTCCTTTACGACCGATATTCAAATCTTACTCCAATTTTACCGGAAGAAATTAAACTTTTGTATTCTGACGATTTGGCACGCGAATATCCAAAACTTACTCCAAAAGAACGCGAAAATGTTGTAGCAAAAAAATATGGTGCAGTTTTCATTGCAGGAATCGGTGGAAAATTACCGGACGGCACAATTCACGACGGAAGAGCCCCTGACTACGACGACTGGATTTCAGAATCTGGTGACGGTCATGTGGGATTAAACGGCGATATTTTAGTTTGGAATCCGGTTTTAGGAAGAGCCTTTGAACTTTCTTCAATGGGAATTCGAGTAAGCCCTGAAAGCCTTGAAAAACAGTTAAAAGAACGCGGTTGCCCGGAACGAGCATCGTTAGAATTCCATTCGCGACTTTTAAAAGGAGAATTGACTCAAACTTTAGGCGGTGGAATCGGGCAGTCTAGATTGTGTATGTTCCTTTTGAGAAAAGCCCACATTGGTGAAACTCAGGTTAGTCAGTGGCCAGACCAAATCCGCGAAGATTGCAAAAAGAAAGGAATTCCTCTTTTATAATAAAAAATACAAAATTTGGAGCATAAAATGAAAACTGAATATAAATTTAACTCAAACGAGCTAGAAAATCAGCTTAAAAATTGTGCTTCAAATAAAATTACAGAACTTACCGTTTCTGATTTATCTTTTACTTCGGACAAGAAGCGTCTTTTGCATTTTATAAAAAAAGTTCAGGAAGACGCGCCGGAGTTGTTCGTTTCGTTAAAAATCTTACCTGAAAATATTGATTCTCAGATTTTAGCTGAAGTTTCAAATATAAATTGTTCGCTTGAGATCCCGCTTGTTTTAAAAAAAAATCAGAATGGAGTGGCTTTTTTCGATTCAAAATTCTTACAAAAAAAGGTGAATCTTTTAAATGATTTTGGAACAGTTTTTGGATTTGACATAACTTTTGCAGAAGAAAAAACTGATTCTTTAAAACTTTTTAAAGAGAGAGTGGATTTTGCAGTTTCATCTTTTGCAAACCACATTGATTTTCCGCAGACAGAAAATATTGAACTTTCGCAGAGTGCCTGTGTTTCTGGGACTTTTAGTGCGAATGATATAAAAATTGCGCGAAATATTTCTTTTGCGTGCCGGACTTTTTATTCTGCCGGGCGGGCCGTTCCCTGGTTCAATTATGTTTTAAAATCTTTAAAATTAAAGCCTTCTTCGTTTTTTGAAGATTTTTCTGAATGGCAAAAATGCAATAATTGTGATTTTAAAAGCGGTTTTGTTCCGGAAAATGTGAGCCATCAGGAAATTGAAAAAATGCAGCTTTTGTTTTTGCAGTTAAAATTTGAAGAAAAAAAATTGAATCATCTTTTTACGGCTGTGAACGACATTGTTTGCATAAATGGGGCGTTTTCTCGTCTTGTCGGCGAAAATACGATTACAACAATCGAAACTGAATATAATCCGGAAGATTTGTTGGGCCCTGAAGTTTTGGACATAAAGGCATTTTGTAACGATGTTTGTATGGAACATTGCACCGTTCAGATTTATTTTAACGAATATGGAGAGCCGGATTTTAAAATCCTTTCGTAAAAATGATTTACAATTTAAAAAACGAGCAAAAAATCAGGCTGGATGAATTTTTAAGAATCGAACTTCCAAAAAAACTTCAAAAAGAATGTTCAAATTCAAAAATCAGGCGATTAATAATTTCGGGAAGCGTTTTTGTAAATGAAAATCAGGTTCGTCGTCCGGCTTTTGTTCTTTTTAAAAATTCAAATGTGAGCATAAATTTTGAGGATGAAAAATTCTTTTTTGAAAAAACTCAAGATGATATAAAATTCGACCTTACAGAAAAAGATGTTTTGTTCGAGGATGAATATTTAATCTGCGTGAATAAACCGGCATTTTTTCCGACGGAAGAAACAATCGTGGGAAATGAAAAACGCGACAATCTTCATCAGGCGGTGATTCGTTATTTGTGGAAAAAAAATCCGCAGCTAAAAAATCCGCCGTATGTTGGAATTATGCATCGCCTTGACCGCGAAACGAGTGGGATAATTCTTTTTACAAAAAGTCGCGTTGTAAATAAACAGATTCAAAATATGTTTGAAAATCACGATTTTACAAAAATCTATACGGCGATTTCAACGCAAAAAAATCTGCAAAAAAAATCTAAATATATAGAAGAAAGTGAACAAAATCCGCGCGAGTTTACGGTAAATCTTTTTATGAATCGGATTTCGCCAAAAAGTCAGAAAGCAAAATGGGGAATCGTTCCAAAAGAAAAAGGCGGACTTTTATCAAAAACGAAATTTACAATTTTAAAAGAAGAAATAAAAAATCAGCAAAAATATTTTTTTATTCAGGCAGAACTTTTTACCGGAAGAACGCATCAAATTCGTGTTCATTTGAGCGAAGCGGGTCTTCCGATTTTAGGGGATGAACTTTACGGCGGGCTCCCTTCAAAAAGAATAATGCTTCATTCGACGGTTTTAATTTTTAATCATCCTATTACAAAAGAAAATATTAAAATCACTTGTGAGCCGAATTTTGATTTTTAACTTAAAAATATAATAATTTTTTTTATTTTTTTATTGACGATTTATATATATTTTTTGTAAATTTATTATTGAGTTTAAGAGAAAGGATTAATTATGGCAGAAGAAAATAAAAAAGAAAATGAAAATGCAGAAAATCAGACTTCTACACAAACTGAACAAACTCAAGAAGAATCTGAATCTGCTGAACCTGAACAAAAAGAAGTTTCTGACGCAGAAAAAATTGCCGCTTTAGAAAAAGAACTTCAGGATTTGAAAACTCAGGCTCTTTACAAAGCTGCAGAAAATGAAAACTGGCGAAAAAGAATGAATCAGCAAAAGGAAGATGCAATTGCATACGCAAATTCTTCGCTTCTTTCTGATTTGTTAGACAGTTTGGATAATTTTGATAGAACGGTTGATGCTGCAAAAGATGCAAAAGATGTTAAATCGATTGTAGACGGCATTAAAATGATTAATCAAAATCTTGTAAAAATGCTTGAAGATAAATATGGGCTTTCAAGTTTCGGTAAAGAAGGAGAAGAATTTAATCCGGAAGAACACGAAGCAATCGGCAGAACAGAAGATGAAAATGTTGAAAAGGAAACTTTAAAACAGGTTTATTTAAAAGGCTATAAATTGAACGGAAAAATTATCAGACACGCAAAAGTTATGGTAAGCATTCCGGCATCAAAATAAAATTTAATATAATGAAACGAGGTTATAAAAATGTCTAAAATTATTGGAATTGACTTAGGAACAACAAACTCTTGTGTAGCTGTAATGGAAAACGGCTCACCAGTTGTAATTCAGAACTCAGAAGGTGGAAGAACAACTCCTTCAATCGTAGGTTTCACAGCAAAAGGCGACAGAATTGTAGGTCAGCCTGCTAAAAACCAGATGGTAACAAATCCAAAGAACACAGTTTATTCTGTAAAGCGATTAATCGGACACAGATTTTCAGAACTTCAGGGTGAAGCTACAAAATTACCATATACAGTAATCGATAATGGTTCAGACTGTCGCGTTCAGATTGAACAGAATGGCGAAAAGAAACAGTTCAGCCCACAGGAAATTTCAGCTTTCATTCTTCAGAAAATGAAAAAAACTGCTGAAGATTACCTTGGAGAACCAGTTACAGAAGCCGTAATTACAGTTCCAGCTTACTTTAACGATGCTCAGCGTCAGGCTACAAAAGATGCCGGAAAAATCGCTGGTCTTGATGTAAAACGAATCATCAACGAACCTACAGCTGCTTCTTTGGCATTTGGTTTTGATAAAGATCAGAAACAGGAACGAACAATCGCTGTTTACGATCTTGGTGGTGGTACATTTGATATTTCAATTCTTGAATTGGGTGACGGCGTATTTGAAGTAAAATCTACAAATGGTGATACTCATCTTGGTGGTGACGACTGGGATCGTGCAGTTATTAACTGGTTAATCAAAGAATTTAAAAACGATACTGGAATCGATCTTTCTGGTGATGCAATGGCTATGCAGCGTCTTCGTGAAGCAGCAGAAAATGCTAAAATTCAGCTTTCAAGCCAGACTTCAACAGATATTAATCTTCCATTTATTACAGCTGATGCAACAGGTCCAAAACACTTGCAGAAAACACTTACTCGCGCTCAGTTTGAACAGATGACAGACGATTTGTTTGAACGAACAAAGGAACCATGTTTGAAAGCTTTAAAAGATGCTGATATTACTGCTGATAAAATTGATGAAGTTTTGTTAGTTGGTGGTTCTTCTCGTATGCCAAAAGTTCAGGAAGTTGTAAAATCAATTTTCGGAAAAGAAGGTTCAAAAGCTGTAAACCCAGATGAAGCCGTTGCCGTAGGTGCTGCAATTCAGGGTGGTGTTCTTAAAGGTGATGTAAAAGATGTTCTTTTGCTTGATGTAACTCCTCTTTCTTTGGGAATTGAAACAATGGGTGGAGTAATGACAAAACTTATTCCTCGAAACACAACAATTCCTACAAAAAAGAGCCAGATTTTCTCTACAGCAGTAGACGGTCAGACAGCAGTTTCAATCCATGTACTTCAGGGTGAACGCGAAATGGCAGATCAGAACAGAACTTTAGGCAATTTTGACCTTACTGGAATCCCTGCCGCTCCTCGTGGTGTTCCACAGATTGAAGTTACATTCGATATTGATGCAAACGGTATTGTTCATGTTTCTGCAAAGGATAACGGAACTGGAAAAGAACAGCACATTCAGATTACTTCTTCTTCTGGTTTGAGCGAAGAGGAAATCAACCGAATGGTAAAAGATGCTGAAGCAAATGCTGCTGCCGATAAAGAACGCCGTGAATCAGTTGATGCTAAAAATGAAGCTGACAGTTTGATTTACGCTACAGAAAAATCTCTTAAAGATTTAGGAGATAAAGTTTCTGGTGCAGATAAACAGAAAATTGAAGATGCAATTGCCGCTCTTAAAAAATCATTGGAATCTTCAAATACTGCAGACATCAAAGCAAAAACAGAAGATTTGAAACAGGCTTCTTACAAAATTGCAGAAGAAATCTATAAACAGCAGGGCGCTCAAGGTGCTGCCGGGGCCGCTGGTGCAGGTCAGGCTTCTTCTGGAAATGCTGAACAAAATAATTCTGGTACAGAAAATAATTCAAGCAAGTTTGATAAAGGTTCTGCCCAGGATGTAGATTACGAAGTTCATGATGATAAATAAATCTAAAATTGGCGGAAAGTAAAAAGCTTCTGTCTTAATCGAACCCCTTTTGTAATTGCAGAAGGGGTCGTTTTTTAGTATAGTATCGTAACAAGGAAAGAAAATGGCAAAGCGTGATTATTATGAAGTTTTAGGTATTCAAAAAGGGGCTTCTACAGATGAAATTAAAAAAGCATACAGAAAATTAGCTGTAAAATATCATCCTGATAGAAATCCTGGTGATAAAGATGCCGAAGAAAAATTTAGAGAAGCAACTGAAGCATACGAAGTTTTATCAGATGAAAAAAAGCGTCCAATTTACGACCAGTATGGATTTGCCGGTTTAGATGGAATGGACGGTTCTGGCGGAGGTGGTGCTCAATATTCTCATGCGTTCCATGATTTTAGCGACTTATTCGGTGGAATGGGTGGCGGATTTGGAGACATTTTCGATAATCTTTTTGGCGGTGGCTCATCTCGGGGAAGGTCTTCGCGCGGAAGAACGGGCCCAAAAGAAGGAGCTTCTCTTCGCTACGATTTAAATATTCCTTTTAAAGATGCAGTTTTTGGAACGAAATCAGAAATTCATTTTAGACATAACGAAGCTTGTGATGCTTGTAAAGGTTCAGGCTGTGCGGAAGGCGGTTCGCGAAAAACTTGTCCAACTTGTAATGGGTTAGGGCAGATTCAGCGCAGTTCAGGATTTTTTGCCGTTTCTCAAACTTGTCCAACTTGTCGTGGTTCTGGAACAACAATTGATAAACCTTGTTCTTTCTGCCGCGGAACTGGTGTTGTTGAGAAATCTAAAAAAATAACTCTTACAATTCCTCAGGGGGTTGATAACGGAAAACGAATTGCAATTCCAAAACAGGGCGATGCTGGTGAAAATGGCGGACCTGCCGGAGATTTAATTGTAATTTTGCATGTAGAATCTCATCCTTATTTTGAACGCGATGGCCAAGATTTGTATTGTGCAGTTCCAATTTCGTTTACACAGGCAGTTTTAGGTTCTTCAATTACAATCGATTCTTTGGATGGCAAAAAAATTCAGATTCCGATTAAAGAAGGAACTTCAAACGGCGTAATGCTCAGAATCAAAGGCGAAGGAGTGCCGGTTACAGGTTCAACTCGTCGCGGTGATTTGTATGTAAAAATCCTTGTTCAAATTCCGTCGAAAGTTAATCCAAAACAAAAAGAACTTTTAAAACAGTATATGGAATTAGAAAATCCTTCTGTAACTCCGAATTTAATAAAAATTTCTTCATTAGAATAAATATTTTATTCAGGTTGCTTAAAAAG
>CAVHIX010000071.1:0-9144 GCA_963636135.1 Anaerovoracaceae bacterium | reverse complement strand
TGATTTGCCCGATTGGTAAAAAAAATTCTTTTCGGTTTATGAGCCTTTGTAAAAAAGACGGATTAAAAATTATTCCGCTGAAAATTCCGGGCCTTGTTCGTGAATGTTGGACTCTTGTGGGCAAAAAAAATTCTTCTACAACGGAAATTGTTTGCGATGAAAATTTTTCTGATTTGGATTTTAAAAATGAAGAAAAAAAATTATTGAAAATCATAAAAAATCAGATTAAAAAATATGATGCGTTTTTGTTCGCAGGAAGTAAACCAAAATATTTTTCAGAAAATCTTATTCTGGAAATTGCAAAAATCGTAAAATCATCAAAAAAAATATTTATGGCGGATTTCTGGGGCCCGTCTCTTTTTAAAGCGATTGAAGGTGCAATCCCGGAAATTATAAAAATCAACGAAAATGAATTTATAGGCACTTTTTCTGAAAATCCTCTTTCCGAGGAAGATTTAAAATCGCTTGTAATTCAAAAATCTGCAGTTTTAAACAATATAATAGTTGTAACTCGTGGTGAAAAATCAACTTTTGCAGGCGTAAAGGGAAAATTTTTTGAAGAGCCAAGTAGAAATTGCAAAAAAATTGTGAATACGACGGCATGTGGGGACAGTTTTAATTCCGGATTTTTATACGAATTTTTAAAATCTAAAAATATTGAAAAGGCATTAAAAAAAGGGACAAAGTGTGCTTCCTTGAATGCAGAATCTTTAGTTCCCGGAAGTCTTTATCCCTTTTTGGAAGATTAAATAAACGAAAAATTATCGTTTACAGTTTTTAAGCATTTTTTCTTTTGCGGCCTGAACATCGTTTACCATCAAAATTGGCTGGCTTGTAGCGTCTAAAGTATCGCGCCATAAAGCTCCTTCTGGGTCAACAACATTTCGGGATGCAATTACCATATTGATTGGAATATGAACGAATTTTTCGTGAACAAGGCCAACTACCATTTTTGTTTTGCCTGCCATTGCTGCGTGTACGGCGTTGTTTCCGAGTCGTTCACAGTAAACTGAATCGCTTGCTGTAGTTACGGCTGCACGAATCTGGTAACCTGGGTCAATATATTTAAGGTTGATTTCGATATTCTTCTTTTTGAAGTAAGAATTAATCTGATCGCGAAGGAAAATACCAATATCTGCGAGTTTAATGTTTCCAGAAGCATCAGTTTGATTTGTTTTTGTTAAAAGTTCCTGACCGGCACCTTCTGCAACGATGATTACGGCGTGATGTCTGTTTTTAAGTCGTTTTTCAAGATGAGCTAAAAATCCGTTTTCGCCTTCCATTTCAAAAGGAACTTCTGGAATTAAACAGAAATTACATTCGTGGCTTGCGAGTGCTGCGGCTGTTGCGATAAATCCTGATTCGCGGCCCATTAATTTTACAAGGCCAATTCCGTTGATTTGTGAGCGGGCTTCCATATGAATTGAAGCGACTGCATCTTTTGCCTGCTGAACTGCAGTTTCAAATCCGAATGAACGGTCAATGAATAAAAAGTCGTTGTCTACAGTTTTTGGAATTCCGATTACAGAACATTTGTATCCGCGTTTGTCAACTTCTTCTGCGATTGCCAATGCTCCGTGCTGAGTACCGTCGCCACCAATTACGAAAAGCATATTGATTCCCTTTTCTTGTAAAGTGTCTACGATATCGCCAGTTCTCATTCCGCCACCGCGACTAGTTCCTAAATATGAACCACCGATTTTGTGAATTTCATCAACATTTTCTGGATTTAAAGGGATTGTATCAAAATTTTCATCTTTAAAAAATCCTTTGTAGCCAAACTGAAAACCAGAAATATTTCTTACGCCATAACGATTCCAAAGACATCGAACAACGGCGCGAATTACATCGTTTAATCCTGGGCAAAGACCGCCACAAGTACAAATTCCAGCTTTAACATCTTTTGGAGAAAAGTAAATGTATTCTCTTGGACCGGCTTTTTGCATTAAATTTGATTCATCAAGCGGATCATTTTTTGAAGTGTCGTATACATTTACTGCAGTTCTTACAAAGGAAGAATCTTTTACATAGTTTGCAGTTCCGTTACCAACAACTGTTGATAATTCGATTGGAGATTTAATTTTACATTCACCGAGAGTTTCAATTGTAAAATCGAATTTGCTATTTTTAGAAGACATAGGAACTCCTTCGTATTGAAATCTATATAATCATAGTATTCTATAACATTTTTGATTTTTATTGAAGTGAATTTTTTCTTATATAACACACTTTTTTTGTAAAATTTTGCAATATATTTTGTAAAAGATTTTAAAATAATTCTGTGTGAAGATTTTTTGGAAAATTTACAAATCTTTTAAAACTGTTTCCATAAATTGAAAATTCTGCTATTATTTTTGTTATGGCTTATGAAGTAACGGCTACACGTCGCAGACCTCAACAATTTTCTGATTTGGTTGGTCAGGATTTTGTTGCAGAAACTTTGGAAAATTCAATTAAAACAAAAAAAATTGCTCATGCGTATTTATTTACGGGCCCTCGTGGTTGTGGAAAAACTTCTACGGCTCGAATTTTGGCTAAAGCTCTAAATTGTCAGAATTCTGAAGGGCCTACGGTTACCCCTTGCGGTCAGTGTGAATCTTGTAAGGCAATCACAAACAGTTCAAGTTTAGATGTAATTGAAATAGACGGTGCTTCAAATACAAGTGTAAACGATGTTCGACAGATTAAAGATGAAGTTATGTTTCCTCCGACTTCTTCGCGATATAAAATTTACATTATCGATGAAGTTCATATGCTTTCGAATGGGGCGTTTAATGCTCTTTTAAAAACGATTGAGGAACCTCCGGCACATGTTGTTTTTATTTTTGCAACAACTGAACTTCAGAAAGTTCCGGCTACGATAAAATCGCGATGTCAGCAGTATAATTTCAGGCTCGTTTCTGTAGAAAAAATTAAAAATCTTTTATCGGATGCGTGTGCAGAATTAAATATTCAGGCGGAAGATGAAGCTTTGTACTGGATTGCAAAAGAATCTGGTGGTTCGGTGCGAGATTCTTATACGCTTTTTGATCAGGTTGCGGCATTCAGCGACGGGCACATTACTTATGAAAAAATTCGCGATAAACTGGGATTTTTGGGCGTTGAACAGTTAAATACCTTGTTTGAAAATTGCGCAAAATCAGAATCTCAGAGTGTTTTAAATCAGGTTGATGAATATTTGCAGTCTGGGATTTCAATTGAACAGATGATTTTAAATTCCTGTGAATATTTAAGATCACTTTTATTAATTAAAAATGGAATTACAAAAGAATCTCTTTTGGGGCAATCTTGTGAACGATTCTGTAAAATTGTTTTGGATTCCTGGTCGTCGGTTCAGGTTGAGCAGGGAGTGAGCATTTTTTTACAACTTTACCGCGATATTCGCTATTCAGTTTCACCAAGATATGAATTGGAATTGGCTTTTTCAAGATTGTGCTGGCTTTCGCAGTATGTTTCGCCGGCTGAAGTTAAAAAAGCAATTGACGGTGCAAAAAATCTTTTGTTTCAGGAAGAAGGCTGCTCGCCAAATGTGCAAAAATCTTTTCAAAATCCTGTGAGTGAAGAAAAATCTGTACAAAAGGAACAATCGTCTTTTACGATTCCAGCTGGAATGCCAACATTTGCAATTTTTAAGGAAAAAACTCCGCAAGAAGTGCAGAATTTGGATGAAAATCCGGTTGAAGAATCTTTTAGTAATGGCGGAGAGCTACCGCCTGAACAAACTTCAGAAAAAACTGAAGAAATTCCGCAAAATCAAAATATTCAAGTGCAAAAATCTTATGAAGAAATTGCAGACGAATTATCTGAAGAAGAAAAAGATGTTCATCAGAATGAAACGATTTATGAAGCACCCGATGGTTTTAAAATCAGTTTAACAAAAATTTTTGGGCAGGTCGTTTCTGAACTTTCGCATAATGACGCTTTGATTGCAAGTTCTCTTTTGCAAACTGGCGCTTGGAATATTTCGGGGAACAGAATTTATACTACGATTTCGAATGTTTATCAAAAAAATAAAATTGAACAGAATGTTGCAAAAATTAATAAACTTTTAGAAGCAATTTGTCATTCAAAAATGAATTTTGAAGTTCAGCTTGTGGAAAAAAAAGTTGAAGAAGAAAAAAAAATTGAACTTCCGGAACAAGTTCAGATTTTGTGCAATACATTTAAAGGAAGCGTAAAAGGCTTATAAGGAAAAATTATGAATCCATTTGAATTATTAAAAAATGCTGGCCAGATGAAAGAACAGCTTAGTAAAGTTCAGGAAGAAATTAAAAATATCGTTGTTGAAGGCTCAAGCGGCGGAAAAATGGTCTGCGTAAAATTAAACGGCGCTTTTGAACTTTTAGACATTAAACTTGACCCGATTTGCGTTGATAATCGCGATGTAAAAATGCTTGAAGATTTGATTGTTGCCGCTCATCGTGATGCTCTTCAAAAAATTCAGGAAGAATTAAAAGGAAAAACAAATTCTTTAGTTTCAGGATTGAATTTGTCTTTGTAATATGTCGAATGTAATTGACGATTTAACTTCAAGTTTTTCTCGTTTGCCCGGAATTGGTAAAAAAAGTGCCGCTCGCATTGTGAATAGCCTTTTAAAATCTGACGATATTTTTTTATTGAATTTTTCAAATCAGTTGGCAACTTTAAAAGAAAAAATTAAGCCTTGCGAAATCTGCGGAAGTTGGACAGAAAGTCAGCCGTGCCCGATTTGTTCGAATCCTTTGCGCGATAAAAGCGTGATTTGCGTTGTTGAACAGCCTCAAGATGTAAAAACGATTGAATCTTTGGGAGGATTTACGGGTCTTTTTCATGTTTTGGGGGGCGTAATTGCTCCGCTTGAAGGAATTGGGCCTGATCAGCTCAATATTGCGTCTTTAATTTCCCGGATTCAAGACGGTTCTGTAAAAGAAGTGATTTTGGCTACAAATCCGACTTTTGAAGGGGATGCAACGGCGTTATATTTGCAAAAGAGCCTTTCTCAGTTTGAAGATTTAAAAATTACGCGACTTGCAACTGGAATTCCGGTTGGCGGCGACCTTGAATACGCTGATAAATTGACTCTTGCCCGCAGTTTTTCTGGAAGAACTAAACTTTAATGGAATATATTTTAATCTTTTTAGTTGTAATTTTAATCATTTTTTTGCTGCTCGGAATTAAAAACAGTTTTTTAAAAGAAAAAAATAAAAAATCCGTAAAAAAAGAAGAAAATAAATCTTCATCGCAGAATTTTGCAAATTGTCCGGTTTGTTCTTCAAGTTTGGTACCGGGCGTAAATCTTCGGTCAAAAGTTTTTAAAAGGGAAAATGCAACGGATCAGTTGTGCTATGTTTACGGCTGTTCGCTTTGTTACCCAAAAGTGATTGGAAATCTTAGTCGGAAATGCCCGGTTTGTCATAAAGATGTTGAAAGTGACGGTTATCTGATTTCAAGAATTTTTTATAAAACTAAGAGTGGAAAGCCGCATGTAATCATTAACGGTTGTAAAAACTGTAACAAAAAAAATTAAAATTTTCGTTTTTTTGAAAACCTTATAAATTTTACAGATTAATTTGTAAAAATAAAAAATTGATTTTAAAATATTCTGTGAAATTTAAAAATGACATTTTTAATGTGTCAGGGGTAAAAAAATGAAAAAAGTTAAATTTTCAAAATTTTTAATGGGCCTGATTTTATTTTCAGGGTTGATTTTTTTAGGTTGTCAGACTTCAGTGGGCGATTCTTCAAATAATGAAAATAATTCTAGCGGAACATCTTCTGGGGGAACAAATAATCCTGGTGGAACAGAATCTGGGGCTTCTGGCTCTTCTACTGCGGGAACAGAATCTTCTGTAAGTTCTGAAATTATGACTTTTAATTCTTCAGATGAAATTGACATTTATTCTTGGTCGAATTCTTATACGGCGAACAAATCTTCAAGAAATATTATTTCTGGGGATTCAGCCTACAGCGAAATCTCTTTTGCAAAAACAATTTATATAAAATTAGACGATTTTTCAGTTTCCCAAGATAATTCTTCGTTTACGATAGTTTCTTTTGATTCTAGCAATAAAACTACAGTTTTTGAAAATATCAGTGCTTACTGTTCGGATAATGTTTTGTACATTGATTCTTCAAATCTTTCGGATAATTTAAAATTTGACATTACGGGAACGGCACAAACGGGCGCGATAAATATTTCTTCAAATAAGAAAAGTGTGATTGGCCTTTATTTACACGATGCAACGATTTCTTCTAGCGGAAACTACCCTTGTATTAATGTTGATAAAAAATCTACGGTTTATCTTGAATTTGAAGGGACAAATAATTTTACAGATGGAAGAAGTTATGGAATCGGCTATAGTGAGGCAGAAGGAACGGATTATTACACTTCTTCTTATACTGGAACAACGGATGACCTTGAGCTTACAAAAAAATGGGCAAAAGGGGCTGACACAAAAGGCTCTATTTATGCGAAAGGCCCAATTTTAATCGGTGGTTCGGGCTCGCTTACTTTAACTGAAGGCTATAAACACGGCATTTATTCAAAAGATTACATTCGCGTTTTTGGCGGAACATTGAATATTTCTACAAGAGGAAGAAACGCAATTCAGAGTGTAAACGGTTTTATAATGGACGATGGAAGTATTACAATCAGCGGAACGGGAACAAATACCAATAATGAAAGCCGCGCGATTATCGTTGAAGGCGAAGAGGGCACTCCTGGCGAAGGATTTATCGTAATCAATGGCGGGGAAATTAATTCTACAACCGTTGGAAAAGCGATTTCTGCAAAATGGGACATTGACGAGGACGCAGAAACTACAGACACAACTGACGATCCGTATCCGTATGTTTGGATTAAAGGCGGAAAATTAAATATTAAAACAACTGGCACTCCTATGGATGAATCAAGTTCAAAATATTCTGTTTTAAGTGCTGATGGCGTTACAGAAGAAGAAACTACAAAGCTAAGCCCGGAAGGAATTGAAGGAAAGCAGGCAGTTTTCATTTCTGGGGGCGTTTTAACTTTAAATTGTACAGACGATTGTATTAATTCAAGTCGAGACACTAACGGTTACAAAGCAAATATTTTAATTTCTGGCGGAAATATTTACGCATATTCTTCAAATAATGATTCAATTGATTCAAACGGCGACCTTACAATTAAAGGCGGAATCGTAGTGGCCCTTACTTCTACAACTCCGGAATGTGCTTTTGACTGCGATGAAAATACTTTTGCAATTAAGGGGGGCCTTGTCGCTGGAATCGGAACAAATAATTATTCAAAACCGACAGATTCTTCTTGTTCGCAGAGTACGGTTGTTCTTTCGGGAAATTATTTTGGTTCTGGTGGAACGACTTTTGCCATTGAAGATTCAAACGGAACTTCAGTTTTCGCATTTAAAATCCCTGAAATATTTAGAAGTTCAAGCAATCAGAATGTTATGATTCTTTCTTCCCCAAATATCAAAACGGGAACAACTTATAAAGCGGTAAGTGCAGTTTCAACAAGCGACGGAAAAATGTTTAATAATCTTTATGTTGATTTACCGACTGTTTCTGGTGGTTCTGCGACTGTAAGCGACATTTTGACAACAACTTCAAGTTATGTTTATACAAAGACTTCTGGAACAAATGGCGGCGCTCAAGAAGGAGCTCATACAAATCCAGGCCCAGGCGGAAACGGCGGAAGATTTTAACTATTTGTGGGAGTCTTTAAAATTTTTTAGTCTTTTTTTGTATTGTATACACTACAATTTTATGGTATAAATAAATTATTAGAAATGCCTTGAACTGGCGGTTATCTCCCAAACTCAATCAGCGTATGCTGAAATTTGATTATGGGAGGCTCGAGATGACGATTTACGAAATTATTTCGTTGGCAATTAATGTTGCTATTCTGATTCTTACGGCACTCTCTTACCTTAAAGATAAGAATGAGTAAAAATATAGCCGCCCTCGTTTGAACTGCTAGGACGGCTATTATCTGAACTAGTGGAGATAACCCGATGTTTGGGGCATTTCCTTTTCTTTAATATACAACAGGTTTTGCTTTTCGTCAAATAGCAAAAGATTTTTGTGTTGTGTTTGAAGTTTCTATTATCCATGGTATGTGGAAAGGCCTTTCCACTGTCTATGGATAGTGCTTTCCACGGTGTGTGGAATGGCCGTAATTGAGGGTGTGGATAATGGGGAATTTATTATTTTCCGGCTTTTTCTTCTACAAGCAACTTCCTATCGTCGATATTTTCCAGGACTTTCATTTGCTGGATAGCGATTTTGTTCAGTTTTTCAAGGCGTTCGCCTTGCGGAAGTTTGTCATTTATAAAAACGGCGTTTAAGTTTTCCATATTTGAAAGGCAGATTAACTGGTTTATTGTAGCGTAATCGCGGATGTTGCCTTTTAAACCAGGATTTGCCTTTTGCCATTCGCGGGCGGTCATTCCAAAAAGGGCGACATTTAGCATATCCGCTTCGTCTGCGTAGATAAAGGATTTTTGGGCGGGTGTAACTTCGGCAGGAATTAAGTTCTGTTTGATTGCGTCCGTGTGAATGTGATAGTTGATTTTTGCAAGTTCGCGTTTTGCTGACCAGCCGAGTTGTTTTTGTTCTTCGGCTTTTAGACGCTGGAATTCTCTGAGTAAATAAAGTTTAAATTGAGGCGAAACCCATGAAGCAAACTCAAATGCCAAATCTTTATGAGCATATGTTCCTCCATAACGACCGGCTTTTGCAATGATTCCGATGGCGTTTGTTTTTTCTATCATTGCTTTACAGAAAGAATAAATCTGTTTAAACCTGCTTCATTTTTAATTCCCTCGAATTCGGGGGAATTAAAATTAGGGTTGTACATTTCTTCCCATATTCCAAGAAATTCGATTGTATTTTTATTACGCAACCACTTTTCAATTAAAGCAAGCCCGTTTTCTATATTCTTTACCATATCGGTTAAAGAAATATAATCCCTTTCATCAATTGAAATTACCGTGATTTCTGTGTTCTGAACATTGATTTTTGCCATTACTTTCTCCTTTTCTCCATCGTGTGGGCTTTTTTTCTAAACCCCATCGAATTCGAGGGGGTTAAAATCTAGATTTCATTATTTATTTTTTACCAGCCCTTCGTACAGTTTGAACAATTCGGCGACTACTTCGCTTTCGGTTA
>CAVHIX010000070.1:0-9229 GCA_963636135.1 Anaerovoracaceae bacterium | reverse complement strand
CCGGAATTTCAAGATAACTAAAAAAAGGAACAAAAAATGAATGAAAAACAGAATAAAATATTTGAAATGATTCAAATTTTAAAGAAAGTTCAGGAAGAAAAAGAGAGGTCTTTGAAAATTAAAAATGAAAATACTTCTTTTAAAGTAGAAGATGTTTCTAATGTTGTAAAGGAAGTTGGAGAAAGTTATGTAAATCTTACAACTTTTGAATATGACGGTTTAACATATATTCCAGTTCGTTCTCTTTCAACAGAAGAAAAAGAATTGGTAAATAATCGTACTTCAAAAGAAATCTGGAAGAATTCGATTATTGAAAAGCCTAAAAATGGGAATGATTATTCAATCGAAAAATTTAAGGAAATAGGCAATTCACAGAATACAGATTTATTTTACTGTATTGAGCGAGGTAAATTTTTTACGCCTATAGAAAGAGGAATTATTAATTTAAATGAAGATTCTATTGATAAGCATTTTAGAGATGAACTTAATCGTTTTTATAATAATGAAAATGTACAAAAAATAATAAAATCAAATAGAATTCTTCAATTTAATAACGAAAAAGACTTAAACTTATTGAGTAATATAAATTCTGTTCTTTCTGAAGGAGAAGTTTTTCAACAAAATAATGTAACTTTGGGAGATGTTCGTATTCGTTTAGGAAATCCGCAACATAATGGATTAAGTCATATTATAAAAAGAAGAATGGATAAATTCATAGAGCATAATGGACTTAATTTAGAAGAAGCTCAAAAGGAAACGGCTGCAATTCTTTTTTTAGCGGTAAAGAATATATCAGAAGCTCCGGCAACAAAAGAAACAAATGGACGATATGCAATTTTTAAAAATGGAATAAAAACAGCTATTGATACTGATAAAAACGGAAAATTTATTGTAAGTGGATTTGATTTTGATGATACTAAAACAGAAGCCGTAGACGCCATAATGTCGGTGAACGCCCATTATGGATACGCACCAGAGTTTCTCGAGATATACGCTCAAGTGGGAGCTACTTACGCTTCCTTAACTAATAATATATCACAGAATGAAGAAAAATCAAATGATACTTTAGAAGATAAAATTAAAAATCGTTTTGAAAAGTCGCTTAAGAAAATTAGTAATTTAGATATAAATAATGAAAATTACAAAGAAACGCTGGAACTTTTAACTAAACTTGAAAAACTTCTTAATAATACTGAAGTAGAAAAAGAAAAGGAGAATGATTTAAATCAAAATATTGAAAATCAGGAAATTGAAGAAAAAAAAGATAAAAAAATCATTTTTGGGCAGACTGTTTTGCCACCGGTTGCAGCTTTTACTAAAGACGGGCAGCTTAAAAATTTTGATAATCTTGTAATTCAATCTTTTGATGAAAAAAATAAGACTTATGTTGTTTCAAATGAAGAAGAAAGTTTAATTTTCCCGGAAGAAACGGTTGATTCGCTTTTAAATCCGAAAGTTATTCATAAAGTTGAAAATGATAAAGAAATTGCTCAGGTTGAAGGGCAGGGGCTTGGCGTTGTTTTAAATGATGATGAAAAGGGGATTAAAGGCACTGAAATTCCGGAATTCTCTATAAAAACTCAAGATGATGAATTTAGAACTTATAAAGGTTTTGTTGTTTCAAAATATAATCCGGCGGAAAAATCTTATACTTTAAAAAATGGTGATGAATCAGTAACGATTACAGAATCAACTTTTAAGGAAGCAATTTCGCCAGAACGATTTAAAAATCAGTTTGATGAGAATACTCCGGCGTATAAAAAGTTACTTAAAACTCAATATGAAAGTTTTTTTGAATCTCGTGATAATGACGCTTGTAATTTTGTTCATAATTTTTCTGTTTATTGCCGGAAAGAAGCCAATTCTCCGTGCGACGCTTTAAAAATTGCAAAAATGATTACTCAGCGAATGCCAAAAGATGAAGTTCAGAAAACAAAAAATTTGATTAATAAAATGAAATATGAAGATGAATCCTTAAATGAATTTTTAGTCCGAAAATATCACGAAGCGGTGAAGGCAATTCCATTAAATGAAGATTACATAAAATATCATCAGCCGGAAAATGTAATTACCCGACCATTTTATGATACGGTTACCGCAAAAGGTCAAAATATTGAAAATGATTTAGAATTAAAGCGAACAAATGCTGATTATAATTTAAAAATTGGCGGAATTCTTAAAAATGTAAATTTAAAACAGGATAAAGTTTTTGGAATCGGAAAAGAAGCGGTTCATTATGATGAATTGACAGTTGTTTCCGCTTCAAAAGAAGGAAATTCAATTACCCTTATGGATAAAAATAAATCGTTTTTTGAATTACCTCGAGATACTGTTTTAAAAGCCTACAAGCAGCAGGCTTTAGCAGAAATTAAACAGGAACAAAAACATTCTCGTAGAAATGAAATTGAATTTTCTTATTCGATGTAAAAATAAATTTGATTAATCTTCCTCTTGAAATTTAGAAATTTTTTCCTTCGACCGACACGTGTCGGTTTTGTTTTAAAATATAATTGTTACAACTGAAACTATTGCTGAACTTGCAATAGAAAGCAGTGCAACTGTGTAAAGTATTTTGTCTTTTTTAGAAAATTTATTGCTGGTTTTAATTTCCGGGATTTTGGAAATCAGTTTTTCATTTTCTTCCATACATTCTTTTAAGAAACTTACAGATTTTGTTTTGATTATTTCTAAATGTGCCTGGCATTTTTCGGTATAACTTTTAAGCATTTCTTCGGTTTTTGCCAGAATGTATTTTTCGTTTTCATCGCAGGAAGTTCTCAATTCTTTTTGCTGGTCTTTTGCAGAATTTTCAATTTCAAGAATTTTTTCAACTATGAAATTTGAAATATCATCTTTGAATTTTTTTAAAAGTGAATTGATTGTTTCTTCGGCACTTTGTAATTCTTTTGTTTTGTCTGATAATTCATTTGAAATATTTTCAATTTTTTTTGAAATATTATTTATAAAATCCTGAACGACAATTTTTTCTTTATTGAGCTGTTGTTCCAACGAAGTAATCATTCGTGAAAGGTCAGCATTTTTTAATTTTTCTTCGAGATATTGTTCGTAAGATTCTGTGCCGGAAATTTTATTTGATAAATTTTGATTTGCGTCAGCAAGAATAGACAATTTTTGCAGCAATTCATTTTGAAAATCCTGAACTTTTTTATTTTCTGAAGAAAAAAGGCTATTTAAGACTTCAAATTCCTGTAAAGTGTCTGAAATTCCATCTATAAAATTTTGTACATCTTGAATGTTTTTTTCAGAAATTGTAATCATTGCAGGTTTTGATTTTGACTGTTCATTTTCTGATTTTACGAGATTTTTTGATTCTTTTTCTTCTATATTTGTATTAATTGTTGTCATTTTTACTCCGTTTTAATGATTTCAAGTGGAACGCCGTTTGCCCAGAATTCTTCTGTTTTGAATTTTGTATCAACAACTTTTTCAATGAATCCGTTTTTCCAGAATTCCCAGTGATTTAAATATTCAATAGCCGGAATCCCATTTTCTGAATGAAAAAGTCCGTTTTTAAAATTAAAAATAACGCAAGTCGGTTTGTCTTTTATGCTTACAATTCTTTTATGCCGATTTTCAAGAGGAATGTCATTTTCATCTAAAAATTGCAGCATTTGATACTTTTTAAATAATGATGAAGATTTTTCATAAAGCGGATTTTGTGAAAATTTTTCTCTTAATGTTTCAAATTCGTTTTCTGTCATTTTTTACTCCGTTTTTAAGGTCTTGGTGGAATTAAAATTCCGTTGAACCACCATTCTTCGTAGTTATCAAGATTGTCGATTACGGCAGGTTGATTTTCGCAATGCAAAACGCCATTTTTCCAATGTTCAATATGACTTCTGTCATCTGTTTCAATCGCCGGAAGATTGTTGCCTTCGTCATCAACTGAATCATCTAAAAATCCATTTTTTAATCTAATTGTAATTCCTTCGATTTTGTAATCGCCGTGTGCAATTCTATTTTCTGGTGTTAAAATTCTTCTGTATTGATATTGTTTGAAATTTCGCATTTTAATTCTCCTCGCTATACGAAAACGGATTGATTTTGTTTATTGTGTTTTCAATTTCCTGATTTCGTTTTATAGTTCTGTTTGTTTCTTTTAAGATTTTTTCAATAAAAATTGCTAAATCAGAAGAATCGCTTGTGAAATTATTTAATTCGTCAGCGAGCATTTTTATTTCTTCTGGTGAAATTTTTAAAGGAATTGTAATTGTTGTCATTTTTTACTCCGTTTTGTATTTTGGTAAAAGCGTTACATATTCGGCGGAAATGTAATATTTTCCTTTGTCGATACCGTCAGCAGTCGTATAATTTTTTTGTTTTAAAAATCCGCTTAAAATGATTTCTTTATCTTTTTTCAGATGTTTAAAAATATGACTTGCAACTTCTTTAATAAAATGAACTTCAATTATTAGCGGATCACCTCGCTGGTAAGGAAGTCCGGAGTCTAAAACATAAAAGGTTACAAGCGGAGTTTCGCCTTTTGAAGTTGTGATTAAAAATTTTTGTGCGTCATCAATGAGTTTTCCGTGTACAGTAATTTGATTCATTATATTAAACCTAATAAAAATTTTATGATTATTAAAATTACGATGAAAAAAATAATTTTTTGTGCAGCGTAATTTTTCCAAAGCCAGAAATAAGGATTTTTAAATCGCATTAAATACGAAGTTATAAAAATAAGAACGCTTCCTGCGATTATAAAAACTAAAATTGCCAGCGGTGTAAGGATTTTATTCAGATAATGGAAAATATAAATCAGCTTATAATTTATCAAGTGAAAGATTTTTGATGATTTTACAGCTGAAAATATTTTATCCATTTTTAATAAAGGGCTTCCTCATCTGAATAAATTTCTTCTTCCGGAATTTCATTTTCAAAATTCTCATTTTCTTCCATATTAATAGCTGGTTTATTTTCGTTTGCAGCTGAAGAATGATTTTGAGAATCTGAAATTAACTGAAGATTTTTTACGACAATCATAATTTGACTTTTTTTAACGCCGTCTTTTTCCCATTTATTTTGTTTTAAAAATCCGTCAATGATTACTTTTTGACCTTTTTTCAAATACTGATAAATTTTTTCTGCGTATTCGCCATAAATCACCAGAGGGAAAAAATCAGCAGTTTTTGTATTTTCTTCATTTTTAGATTTTGATTTTCTGTTTGCGATTGAAAAAGTGGCAATTTTAGTTCCCTGCGGACTTGTCTTAAATTCTGCGTCTTTTACAACACGACCAAAAAGTTTTACATCGTTTAATTCCATTTTTTTATTCTCCTAAATTTTATTTTTTAATTTTTAGATAAATTCCGTAAATTGAAATTACAAGCAAAATCAGCCAACTTAAAATTCTTACGCTCCAGACGATTTTGTATCTGAATGACTGAAATCTAAAAGTTGTAAAGAAAAGTTTGATTTTTTCAAAACTTGTAAGACTTTCATATTCTGAATTTTCATCTTCTTCTGTTTCAAAAAAATCTAAAAATTCATAGAATTTCTTTTTCATTTTTGATTTTCTTTTTTTCACTTTTTATGCCTCAATTCCGTATTTTTTGTAAATTTCATTCATTTCAAGATTGAAATTTTGCTGCGATTCTTTACTTGAAAGAAGCCTGATTCCTAGAGCCTGGCGGCGGAAAACAACTGATTTTATTTCGTTTTCAAAAGATTCTTTTTTTTCTGCCGGAAGATTAAAAATCTTTTTTGAAATTTCAATCTGTTTTTTGTCGTTTAAATTCTGCATATCAAAATTACAAACTGGGCAGTAAGAAAAGCGGTTCACTTTTTGAGTGGAACAAACCGGGCAAGTGCATAAATATTTTTCATTTTCGATTTTTTGAGTATTTTCTGCGGAAGTTTTATTTAAAAATTCCTGTAAAATGTCGTTTTGGAAAAATAAACGATATGCAAGCCCACGAGGATTTTGAGATTTTTTTGAATCGACTTTAATTTTTATAAAATCCAAGTAACTTTCTGCCAAAGTTGAATTAATTTTATTTTGAGAAAAATAAACTGCTGCTTTTTGGGGAAAGCTTAAATCAAACGAATTTTTTCCAAAAACTTTTTCAGAAGCAAATTTAAAAACAGCAACAGGATTTTTTAAATTAATTTTAGAATTATTAATTTGAGAATCATTTAAAGCAAGGGAACTGGAGTTCCTTTGCGCATAGGTATTGGAGTTCCTTTGCGGGATATTTTTGTCGCTATTTTCGTTCGCTAAGGTCGTTTTTGTCCTTTGCGGATTTTTATTTTCCGCATAGGTATTAGAGTTCCTTTGCGAAATATTTTCTTTTGTTTCTGTTTGATTTTCAGCTTTTTCAGATTTTTCTGTTACGGCTTTTGTATTTATCAAAGAATCGTAAAGTTCTGTTGTTTTATAATAAGAGCGTTTTCCGTCTTGTGTCGTTATTGTTTGTCTTTTCATAATGCCTTTTTCAATGAAAGAATCGAGCCGGCGTCTTATTCCTTTTTCAGTGGAAATTCCTAAGACTGGTAAATCTTCCATAATTTTTGAGATTTTTACCCAGCCGAAAATAGCCTGATTTCCGTTTTCGTCTTTAAAGATTTTTTTGTCCATTTTTCCAAGAAAGAAATTTGCAAACCAATCTAAAATTAAGGCGTCTGTAACATCAAGACCATTTTCGAGAAGTTTTTCCTGTGAATAAGCGAATACACTGAATCTCATTTTTACTCCGATTCTTCATCAAGATTAAAAGCCTTGTAAATTAAAGAAACGCTGAAATCTGCAAAGTGTTCATCGTCTTTTATTTCCTGTAAAGTTTTTCCGTTTTCAATTTGAGTACAGATAAAATCGTAAACTTCATAGGCAAGGTCGCTTCCTTTTTTTAATCCCATTTCGTAAGCTTTTTTTCTTTCCTGAGTTCGTTCACTGTCTACTTCCGGAGAAAGTTTTGTTGAAGGGCGTTCTATTCCGTCAGAATGATTCCAGATTCCAACTGGAGCAGGATTTCCTTCATTTGATTCAAGAGATTCTGAAATTTCTTCATCATCATTTGATTTTTGTTTTTTAGATTTTTTTGCAGCTTTAATTTCTTTTGCGATTTCTTTTTGAGTTTTTTCGCCGGAAGAAAGTTCTTCTTTCTGTTCTTCTGTGCCTTCTTTTTCAATTAATTCTTTTTCATTTATTTCTGTAAGAATTTGAAAAGATGAAGATTCTTTATTTGCGATTCGTTCAATTTGTTCTTCAGTTGCGTTTGCTAAAATCTTATTGTTTCGTTCAACTGTTTTTTCAGAAATTCCCAAAAGTTCACCAACGGCAGCATTTTTATTTCCTTTAAGATTTGAAATATATTCGCTTCCCATTAAAGCCTGGATATTTTTTAATAAATCAATTCCTTCAAGATTTCGGCGGTCAGTTTGAAGATGAAGAGTGTATTTGTAAGTTTCATCGAAAGTTTCAAAAGTGTGTTTGTAATACGGAATCATTGTAATTCCTGCGATTTTACAAGCGGCAACTCGAGTGTAACCGTCAATTAAATAATTATGTTCAATTCCATTTTCCTGAGTTTTCCAAATGTGAACCGGCTGAGAATTGTCAAAACCGTTTTTCTTCATAGAATCCGCAATTCTGTTTAATAAATCTTCATCGATTGAAAAAAGAGTTTTAAACTTTGGGTGCGGTTCAATACTTGAAATTAAAATTTGTTCAGAAAGTTTTAATCCGTTATTCTGAACTGGAAGATTTGAATAGTTTTTTATTAAAGTGATTTTGTTTGCCATATTTACCTCTCGACCGACACGTGTCGGTTCAAATTAAAATTTTTCCGGAGCGTCTTCTTTGCCTGTAAGCATATTTACAAGATTGTTGATTTCTTGAGCGAGCCGAGATTTTCCAACTGCTGAACTTGAAACGCCTAATTTTTGTCTACACTGAATGTAATTTGAAGCCGCAGTAGCAGACGGTATGTGAACATTCAAAATGTTTTTAAATTCGTTTTCAAAAAAAGAAGCAAATTGTGATTGAGAAGAAGTTGAAAAAGTTTCAATATTTTTTCGCCAGAATGAATAGAATAAATACCATTTTTCAGCTTGTTGCGGACAGTCATCATAAATCTGTCGTTGTAAAAATTTTGTTGTAGTAAAATTAAAAGAATCTAATTGAAGTGGAGTTAAAATTATATCTGCAACAGTTAAAGCATTAATTACAATATTATCATAAGTCGGAGCGGTATCAATGACAACAAAATCATATTCATTATCACGAAGAGTTTTTGAAAGTTCATTGTAACTGATTCCACGAAGTTTAAAAATATTTAAATGACTTGGAATTATATCTACATTTTCGACATTTGATTTTATCACATAGTTTTTAACATTATTGTGGGAGAGCGATTCAAAAATATTGTGAGTTTCGATTATTTCTGAAATGTTTTCTATTCCAGAAGTGAAGAACATTGTTCCTGAATTGTTCGGGTCTAAATCAAAGTATAAAACTTTGTATCCTCTTGCCGCTAGATTTGTCGTGATTAGAATTGAATTAGTTGTTTTTCCACAACCGCCTTTCATACTTGAAAGCGTAATTACCATATTATTTCCTTCCGTAAAATCTTTCAAAAATTAGCCCTCTGCTCACCCTGGATTTGAATTGACTAACCTTTGAAAGAAGTATAACCGACACGTGTCGGTCGTAGGCAAACTGCCTATGCCCAAATTAAGGAATTGAACCCTAAACTCACCAAAACAGAATTTGAGCAAAAAAAAACAAGAAAGCAACCATAATCCGCTTAAAGAAATGGAACTTTCTTGTCTAATTTATCCAAAAGGAAATAACACCTTTGGTGGAAATAAGATATAATTTAAGCGGATTTTTCAAGATTTAAAGTCAACCTTAAAAAATATCGCTTTTGAGAATCTTTTAGATTGCAATATATCTTGTTTCAACTTGATATTACAATCTTCTAAAATTTTAAATTTTAAATTTCTTTTTGAAGATTTAAAACTTCCTCCAGCGAAAGACTCGTATACCGCGAAACAGTCTCTGTGGGCATATTGTCTTTGAGCATTTTTTTCGCAGTTTCAATTTGGCTTTCTTTTAATCTTTCTTTAGCCATTCCTTCCGCTATTTCCGGTGCCCGTTTTTTAGCAATTTCTTCCCCAATTTTTTGTCCAAGTTCTTCTCCTATTTCTTGCCCAAGGATTTTTGCTTGAATTTTCATTTCCTGTTCCCATGTCATATAGCGGTGCCTCC
>CAVHIX010000069.1:6989-9376 GCA_963636135.1 Anaerovoracaceae bacterium | reverse complement strand
ATTTAAAAGATGTTTGTAAAAAAAATATTTCTAATACTTCGGAAGAATTTTCGATTTCTTTGCGGGATGGAACTGTAAAATTCATTTTTTTGTCGGTAATTCCTTTTGTTTCGGATGGGGTTTTAAATGGAAATATTATAAAAATTGAAGATATAACGCAAAAACGCAAAAAAGAAGTTTATCAGCGTCGAATGGAAAATATGAAGGGCCTTACAAATATTGCGGCGGAAATGGCACACGAAATTAAAAATCCGCTTGGTGCAATTTCGATTCATATTCAGTTGATTCAAAAAGCGATTTTAAAAAAGCGGGAAGGCGACGGGCTTTTACCAGAAAAAAAATTTTTAGAAGATCATTTGGACATTGTAAATCAGGAAATTGATAATTTAAATCGAAAAGTAATGGATTTTTTGTTTGCGGTGCGGCCCGTTCAGGCTCAACTTGAACTTGTAAATCCTTTAAAATTATTCAGGATTTGACTGCCTTTTTTGTTCCGGAATTTGAAAAAAATGATGTCAGCCTTGTTTTGAATGAATGTAATTTTTCGCAAAAACTTTTAATCGACCCCAAACTTTTTCGCGATGTCGTGATGAATATTGCGGGAAATGCACTTCAGGCGATTAAGCAAAAAAAATTAAATCTTGATTCGGATTTTAAAAATCAAGAAAAATCAAAAATAGAATTTTTTATGGAATGTACGGATGAAAAATTCATTTTAAAAATTTCTGATAATGGCTGCGGAATGGATGAAGAAACTGCTTCGAAAGTTTTTGAGCCTTATTTTACGACAAAAGCGACTGGAACGGGGCTTGGCCTTACGATGGCGTACAAAATAATCCGCGAGTTTAATGGGGATATTTCTGTTGAATCGCAAAAAGGTGTGGGCACAACTTTTACAATCAGGCTTCCGGTGCCGCAATCAGAAACAAAACTTTTATCATAACGGGAAAATATGAAATTTACGATTTTAATTATTGATGATGAAGAAAATATTCGAAATGGGCTAGAAGCGAATTTTCAGCTGGAAGATTATAATGTAAAATCTGCGTCGAACGGAAAAGACGGTCTTGAGCTGATTAAAAAAGGCGACATCGATTTGGTTATCACGGATTTACGAATGGACGGCGTTTCTGGCGAAGAAGTTGTTCGTCATGTTGCAACTGAAACTCCCGGAATTCCTGTAATCGTTTTAACTGGACACGGGAGTATTGACGCTGCGGTTCAGGCGATGAAACTTGGCGCATACGATTTTTTGACAAAACCTTTAAATCTTGATCAATTAAATTTGATTGTGAAAAGGGCCCTTGAAAATCGTGAATTGTCGCTTAAACATTCAATTTTAAAAAATGAACTTGAGCAGGGCGCTTCTTTTGATAAAATGATTGGAAAAAGTGCTGAAATGCAAAAACTTTATCAGCTTGTAAGAAAAGTGGCTCCGAGTAAGGCTAGCGTTTTGATTACCGGCGAAAGTGGGGTTGGAAAAGAACTTGTAGCCGATGCGATTCATAATTTAAGTCCGCGAAAAGATAAAAATCTGATAAAAGTGCATTGTGCGGCGTTGAGCGAAACTTTGCTTGAAAGTGAACTTTTTGGCCACGAAAAAGGCGCTTACACTGGGGCCGATTCGATGAAAAAAGGCCGTTTTGAACTTGCCCACGGCGGAACGATTTTTTTAGACGAAATTGGTGAAATAAATCTTTCAACTCAGGTAAAATTGCTTCGTGTTTTGCAGGAAAAAAAGTTTGAGCGCGTAGGTGGCGAAGAAACAATCGAAGTTGATGTTAGAATCGTGGCCGCAACAAATAAAAATCTTGAAGAGGAAGTTAAGGCCGGCAGATTCCGTGAAGATTTGTATTACAGATTGAATGTCGTTCATCTTTGTGTGCCAAGTTTGCGTGAACGAAAAGATGATATTCCGCTTTTGGTGGATAATTTTATAAATCGTTATGCGAAAGACAACGGAAAATCGATTACTGGAATTGAAAATCGCGCTCGTTCGGCGTTGTATAAATATGATTGGCCGGGAAATATTCGACAGCTTCAAAATTGTATTGAAAGCGCAGTTGTAATGTGTTCGGGCTCGGAAATAAAATTAGAAGATTTGCCACCAACGATTTCAGGTGAAGCTGGGGATGAAATGATTTCTATTCCGATGGGAACGCCGCTTGAAGAAGCCGAAAATATCATAATCGAACAAACTTTAGCCGCAAACAAAGGAAATAAATCCAAAACGGCAGAAATTTTAGGAATTGGAAGAAAAACGCTCCATCGAAAATTAGGTGATGTTGAAGAAAGTCAAAAAGTCTAAAATTTTTTTATAGGCACTTTTTAATTCTTTGATTTTTTTTGCACTTTCTGCGGATTTTTTTACAAAAAAAATATTTGTG
>CAVHIX010000069.1:0-6979 GCA_963636135.1 Anaerovoracaceae bacterium | reverse complement strand
TTAAAAGTGGGATTTTTATTTTTTTCAGTTTGCAACTTTTCTTCATTTTGGGCGGATTTTAAAAATTCCGTTTTGTAATTTTTAAATTTTTCTGGAATTTCGCCATTTTCTAGAGTTTCTGATAAAATTTGCCCCAGTTTTTCGTATTGGTTCATTAAATTATAGTTCCGTTTGGAATTACAACGCCTTTTCTGATAATTACAATTCCGTCTACAGTGTAAAAAAGTCCGTGGTCGCCGTTTTCGTAAACTTTTGAATCCGCGTTAATTCTGACATTTGAGCCGATGTGGGCGTTTTTGTCGATAATACATTTGTTGATTGTACAGTTTTTTCCGATTCCGATGTCTGGAATATTTTGAACTTTATTTAAAAGTTTGTCGTTTTTGTTTTCGTAGTAGTCGGCACCCATCATTATAACGCCGTTTAAAGTCGTTCCGCTTTCGATAAAAGAACGAACCCCGATTATTGAATGATTCAGCGTTGAATTTGTAATTACACAGCCTTCTGAAGTGAGCGTGCAATTTATATTCGCCTGATTTATTTTTGATGGCGGAAGATTTCGCATATGGGTGTAAATTGGTTCGTCTTCGTCGTAAAAGTTGAATTGCGGGTGAATATTTGTTAATTCAAGATTTGCATTGTAAAAAGACTGAATTGTTCCGATGTCTTCCCAGTAGCCGTCGAAAATGTAGGCGTTCATAATGTGGTTTCCGATTGCGTTTGGAATTACTTCTTTTCCGAAATCTTTTGAATCCGTATTGTTTAAAAGTTGTTCCAAAACGGGGGCGTCAAAAATATAAATCCCCATTGAAGCTAAATATTCTTTGTCGCCGCCGGGAATTGTCGCTTTTATTTCCTGTGGAATTTTCCATGCTGAAATGTCGATGTCAGGGGCGGGTTTTTCGCGGAATTCTGTGATTCGGTTTGTTTCATCGATTTTCATAATTCCGTAGCGTGACGCTTGTTTTCTGTTTACGACCGTTGTAGCAATTGAAATTCCAGCTCCAGAGTTTAAATGGCTTATCATAAAATCTTTTAAATTCATTCTGTAAAGCTGATCACCACTTAAAATTATATAATGCGTTGGATTTTGTGTTTTAAAATGCTGAAAACTTTTTCTTACAGAATCCGCCGTTCCTTCGTAGAATTTATTGTTTTCAAGCGTTTGTTCCGCCGCCAAAATTTCTACAAATCCGGAAGAAAATCGGTCAAAATTGTAAGAATTTGAAATGTGCATGTGAAGTGAAGTTGAATTAAATTGCGTTAAAAGATAAATCTTTTTAAAACCTGAATTTATGCAGTTTGAAATCGGAATGTCGACTAAACGGTATTTTCCCCCGAATGAAACAGCGGGTTTTGCCCTTTCTTTTGTAAGGGGATATAATCGAGTTCCTTTTCCGCCACCTAAAATTAAGCATACAACTTTTGGTTTTATTTTTTCGTAATTCACTGACATAATTTTATTATAATCCTAAAATTCTATAAACACAATCTTGATTTTGTAAGATTTGTGTGAAGAAAATCTCTAAACCCTAAAAATTAAAATCCGATAATTTAAACAGAATAAAATGGTGGGAAACTAAATTTTAGGGGGAAAATATGATTCGAGGCTGGTACACTGGCGCTTCTGGAATGAACGCACAACAAAATCGGCTTGACGCTATTTCGAATAATCTTGCAAATGTCGATACAGTCGGATTTAAAAAAGATGTTAGCGTTAGTAAAAACTTTTCTGAACTTTTAATCCGTAGAGCAAATTTTGACGGCGTTTATCAGAAAGGTTCAAACAGTTTTGATGCTGCTCCGATAATCGGAAAATTGGGCTTGGGCGTTGAAACTAATGAAAATTACACAGATTTTTCACAAGGCTCTTTTAAGCAGACAGGTTCAAATATAGATTTTGCTTTTTCCGGGGAAGGATTTTTTGCCGTTGAAACTCCGTATGGAGAACGCTACACTCGCGACGGAAATTTTATTCTCGGAAAAGAAGGTATTTTGCTTACAAAAGAAGGTTATCCTGTTTTGGGCGAAAACGGTTATATTCATGTTGCAGATGACAAATTCAGCGTAAATGAAGACGGAATGATTTATTCTGCTGAAAATAATGAAGAATTAGGCAGATTTAAAGTTGTTCGTTTTGATAATGAACGATATTTGCAAAAAATGGGACAAAATCTTTATCAGCAAACTGAAATTTCTGGCCCTTCTCATATTGCCGAAGGAAATGAACGCCCGAAATTCTTGCAAGGATTTGTTGAAACTTCAAATGTAAATGTTGTAAACGAAATGGTTCAAATGATTGAAGTAAATCGTGCTTACGAAGCAAATCAGAAAACGATTACCAGCGAAGATTCGATGATGGGAACTCTCTGGTCAAAAGTTGCCGTTTATAAATAGTAAATTTGGAGGAAAATCATGGTAAGAAGTTTATGGACAGCTGCAACTGGAATGAACGGTCAGCAATCAAATATTGACGCAATTTCAAACAATCTTTCAAATGTAAATACAACTGGTTATAAACAGCAGCGAGTTGAATTTGAAGATTTAGTTTATCAGAATTTAAAATTAGCCGGAACGCCTGCAACTGAAGATACTGTAACTCCAGTTGGAATTCAGCAGGGCTCTGGTGTAAAAATGGCAGCCACTCAGCGAATTATGAGTCAGGGCTCTTTACAAAATACTGGCGTTGATACAGATGTTGCAATCGTTGGTGAAGGATTTTTTAGGGTTCAAAAGTACGACGGAAGTTATGCTTACACTCGCGATGGAAGTTTCAAAGTTGATTCAAATGGGCAAATTGTAAATTCAAATGGCCTTCGTCTTCAGCCGGAAATTATTCTCCCGGAAGGATACGATGTTTCTACAATGCAGATTAGCCAGGACGGTCGCGTTTCTGTAAAAGTTAATGGTCAAAATGAACCGATTGATGTAGGGCAGTTAGAACTTTTTAGATTTCCGAATGCAGTTGGTCTTCAGGCAGAAGGTGACAATCTTTATAAAGTTACAAATGCCAGTGGGGAAGCGATTGGTGGCCGCCCAGGATTTGAAGGCTTTGGTACAACCCGTCACAAATTTTTGGAATTGTCGAATGTTTCTGTTGTAAATGAAATGGTTCAGATGATTGTGGCACAAAGAGCATACGAGTTTAATTCAAAAGCAATTCAGACTTCGGATAATATGCTTAGCACAGCCGTAAATTTAAAACGATAATCGTAGGTGAATAATATGAATGTTGGAATGGTTTCAGGTTTTAGTTCGATTACAAACGGCTCATCTTCTTTGAATGAAGCAAAAATGAATCAGGATTCTTCTAAATTCAAGGATTTATTAAATCAGATTCAGAATAAAAAATCAGAAGTAAAAACTGCCGTTCCTTCAGCAAAAATTATTCAAGACGGAAAAATTAACGGGGATTTTAAGTCAGATTTTCACGGATTTTATACTTCTCCGTCAGATAAAACTTCTCTTCCGCGTGGGGCTGCTTCAAATCAGGCTCAAGTTCATGGCGAAAACCGTACAATCGACCGCACTTCAAAACTTTATGAAAAATCTATGGAATTGGAATGTTTTTTTGTAAAACAGGTTTTGCAGAGTATGAGAAATACAGTTACAAAAACTTCGCTTGGTACAAATGATTTTGCCGGAAAAATGTACGAAGATATGCTTTACGATGAATATGCAGTTAGTTTTACAAAAAATGCCGGTTTGGGGCTCGCCGATCAGATTTATTTAGAATTGAACAAGTAAGATTTTCGTAATATAATGAAAGAATGTTCGATTTACCAGATGATTTAAAAGGCGTTCACATTCATTTTGTTGGAATTAAAGGCACCGGAATGGCAGCCTTAGTTGAAATTCTTTTTAATGCCGGGGCTGTAATTTCCGGAAGCGATGTTTCCGAACAATTTTACACAGACGAAATCTTAGAAAAATTAGGAATACAGTCAAAAACTTTTTCAGAAAAAAATATCACAAATCAGATTCAGTTTGTAATTTATTCTTCAGCATATAAACTTGACCAAAATCCAGATTTAATCGAAGCTCAAAAACAGAAAATTCCGTGCATTTTGTACACTCAGGCGCTCGGTCTTTACAGTAAAAAATCTTATTCGTGCGGAATTTGTGGCGTTCACGGAAAAACTTCAACAACAGGGCTAACGGGCACAATTTTAAAAGAATTGGATTTGCCTTCTCAAGTTTTAGCCGGAAGCGTGATTAATTCGTTTGGTTCAAGTTGCACTTACACATCTCCTTTAATTTCTGAATCTAAAAATAGGATTTTTGTAGCTGAAACTTGCGAATATCAGAAGCATTTTATGTCGTTTTTCCCCAAAAAAATAATTTTGACTTCTGTAGAAAGCGACCATCAGGATTTTTACCCGACTTACAATGACATTCGCGATGCTTTTGTCGAATATGTTTTAAAACTTCCACAAAATGGCGATTTAATTTTCTGTGCGGACGATAAAGGCGCTGTTGAAGTTTCAAATATTGTAAAAAATCAGCGAAAAGATATTAATTTTATTGAATACGGATTTAATGCGACTGGCGATTTTAAAATTCAAAAAAATGAAGTAAAAAATGAAAAAAATATTTTTAAAATCGCGTTATTTGACGAACCTTTTGAGCTTTTAGTTCCGGGCCATCACGAAGTTTTGGACGCTTGTGCCGCTGTGGCTTTGGTTTCCAGGCTTTTGCTTGAAAATAAGCAGAATCCAAAGGAAAATTTTTCTAAAATTAAAAAGGGCCTTTCTTCTTTTACTGGCGGAAAAAGGCGAAGTGAAGTGGTTGGGCACTTAAAAATCAACGGAAATGATGTTCTAGTCATCGACGATTATGGCCACCATCCGACGGCGATAAAAACTACTCTTTCTGGTTACCGCGAATTTTACAAAAATCGAAAAATTATCGTGGATTTTATGAGCCACACTTATTCAAGAACGATGAGCCTTTTAAAAGAATTTGCGTCAAGTTTTACGGATGCCGACGAAGTGATTTTGCATAAAATTTATTCTTCTGCACGCGAAAATCCAAAAGATTTTAATATTACCGGAAAAACTTTGTACGATGAAGTTTTAAAATCAGGTTTTAAAAAAGAAGCCGTTCATTATTTTGAAGAAATTTTAAGTGCAAAAGATTTTGTCGTTCAAAAATTGAGTGAAAAACTTTCTCCTGAATATAGCGACGGTTATCTTTTTGTAACAATGGGCGCTGGCGACAATTGGAAACTCGGAAAATCTTTGTTTGAAAAATAATTATTCTTCTTTTGGCTTTTGATTTTTTTGAACTAAAATTTGTAAAACTTTTTTTACAGTCGCTTTTAAAATTCTGATTTTGTAATTTTCGAATTCAAATTCTGTGCCAACCGTTGGAATTTCGCCCAAGATTTCGATAATCCAGCCGCTTACAGTGTTTGTGTCGTATTCTTTTTCGTTTTCGATTTTTAAAAGTGAAAAACAGGATTCAAGCGACATATTTCCGTCGATAATCATATTTCCGTCTTTTAAAACCTTGTGGAACGAAAGTTCTTCATCGTGTTCATCGTAAATCTCGCCAACCAATTCCTCGAGAATATCTTCAATCGTGATAATTCCAAGAGTGCCGCCGTATTCGTCCAAAACGATTGCCATTTGAAGGCGCTTTTTTTGCAAAATTTTTAAAAGATTTGAAATTTTTGCGTGTTGAGAAGTAAAATATGCTTCCTGAATAATGTCAGAAAGTTTTCCCTGTTTTGAAACATAAAAATTGTAAAAATCTTTTTCGTGAATAATGCCCACAATTGAATCGATTGAATCTTTGTAAACTGGAACCCGTGAAAATCCGGATTTTGTAAAAGTTTTTAAAATTTCTTCAAGTGGCGAATTTATTTCAACCGCAGAAATATTTACTCGCGGGGTTAAAATATCTTCAACTTCAAGGTCATCGAATTCAATTACGGAGCGGATTAATTCAGTTTCGTCTTTTTTGAGTGTTCCGTCTTCTTCGGCTTCTTCAACGAATGTCATAATTTCGTCTTCAGTAATAACATCTTCGCTTTTGATTTTAAAAATCTTTGAGCATAAAAATTTCCAGCCGGAAAATAAAAAGTTCAGAGGCGATAAAATGTAGAAAATAATTAAAAGTTCCGGGTAGAAAAACATTGCGATTTTTTCCGGGTAAATTTTTGCCACGAATTTTGGAATTATTTCGCCAAAAATTAAAACTAAAACTGTAATTACAATTGTTGAAATCAGCGTTGAATCGATTTTAAAATTGTACAGAACTTTTGCAAAAAATAAAGTTGAAAGTGCCGATGCGGAAAGGTTTACAATGTTGTTTCCGATTAAAATTGTGCTGATTATGTTGTCGTATTTTTCTTCGATGAATTTTAAAACATTTGCAGCGCGTTTGTTTCCGTTTCCAGAAAGCGTTTTTAATTTAATTTTTGAAGAACAAGAAATTGCAGTTTCCGATGCTGAAAAAAATCCGGAAAAAATAATCAAAATAATGATAGGAATTAATAAGGGGTAGGACCCGTCGGGCATAAAAAAATCCTTGTAAAATAGTTTAGAAAAATCTTTCTCGTTTAAATATAACATATAATATTCTTCTTGTCATTATTTTTTATTGAGAGTAAAATGGTAAGGATATTTTTATTAAAAAGGAAAGATTCTTATGACTTCTATGACCGGCTATTCTTATGTAGAAAAAACTTTGCCAAAAGCTACGATTTCTGTAGAAATAAAATCTGTAAATTCGCGTTTTTTGGATCTTTCAATTAATTTGCCGCCGTTTTTAAATTCTATCGAAAGTTTTTTTCGTTCGCTGATTTGTGAAAAAATTGTTCGCGGAAAAGTTGATGTAAATATCCGCATAAAAGAACTTGAATCTGATGCTAAAATCGTTGCCGATACTGCTTTGGCTACTTCATATTTGCAGGCGATTCAAAAAGTTGCAGAGGCGACTGGATTTTCAAAAGAGATTCCGCTGAGTTTGATTA
>CAVHIX010000068.1:5955-9377 GCA_963636135.1 Anaerovoracaceae bacterium | reverse complement strand
CTAAAGCATACATTAAAACGGCCAAAATTAAGACAAACCATTTTATTTCCATAATTAAAAATTATAAAACAAAGTAAAAAAAATCAAGCAAATAATGGAAGATAATTGAAATTTTACAAAAAAGAATATTAAAAAATCACCCAAAAAGAAAACTAAAAACATTGAAAAGAAATAAAAAAAATTGTACATTTAAACCAAATGGAAATTTTTCGGTTATGCCGATAAAAATAGGAGTCACGAATGACAGTTAATGAAATCAAAAATGCTAAAATCAAAGCATGGATTGAAGAATGTGTTAAGATGTGTGAACCAGACAATGTTGTAGTTTGCGATGGTTCTACAGCTGAATACGACAAATTGATGCAGAAATGTGTTGATGCCGGATTTGCTACAAAACTTGCAAAAAAAGAAAATTGCTACCTTTTCCGCTCTCTTCCATCTGATGTAGCCCGCGTTGAATCTCGTACATTTATTTCTTCGGTTAAAGAAGAAGATGCTGGTCCTACAAACCACTGGATTGCACCAGCTGAACTTAAAGCAACAATGAAAGGATTGTACACAGGTTGTATGCACGGTAGAACAATGTATGTTATTCCTTTCTGTATGGGTCCACTCGGTTCACCAATTGCAAAATATGGTATCGAACTTACAGATTCAGAATACGTTGTATTGAACATGGACATCATGACTCGTGCAGGTGAAAAAGTTTGGAAATACCTTGACGACAACTTTGTTCCTTGTCTTCACTCAGTAGGAAAACCATTGAACAATGGCGAAAAAGACAACGGAATCTGGCCATGTGCTGATGTTGAACACAAATACATTTCTCAGTTCCCAGAAGAACACTTAATTTGGTCTTACGGTTCTGGATACGGTGGAAACGCTCTTCTTGGTAAAAAATGTTTTGCCCTCCGCATTGCTACAGTTATCGCTCGCGATGAAGGCTGGCTTGCAGAACATATGCTTATCCTTAAACTTACAAATCCTAAGGGTGAAGTTAAATATGTTACAGGTGCTTTCCCTTCTGCTTGTGGAAAAACAAACCTTGCAATGCTTATTCCTACAATTCCTGGCTGGAAAGTTGAAACAGTCGGCGATGATATTGCATGGATGAAGTTCGGTAAAGATGGTCGTCTTTACGCTATCAACCCAGAAGCAGGATTCTTTGGAGTTGCTCCAGGAACATCTGCTGAATCTAACAAAAACGCTCTTATTTCTGCAGAAAAGAATACAATTTACACAAACTGTGCTCTTACAGAAGACGGAGATGTTTGGTGGGAAGGAATTGGTTACCCTGCAAAAGGCAAACTTGTTGACTGGAAAGGAAACACTAGAGATGCTCTTCCAAAAGATAAGTCTCCTAAGGGTGAAGAATTTGCTCATCCAAATGCTCGCTTTACAGCTCCTGCAAAACAGTGCCCTTGTATCGCTTCTGATTGGGAAAGCCCAGAAGGTGTACCTATTTCTGCTATCTTGTTCGGTGGTCGCCGCCCTTCTACAGTTCCTCTTGTACATCAAGCTCGTTCTTGGAACCACGGTGTATTCCTTGGATCAATCGTTGGTTCAGAAATCACTGCTGCTTCTACAATCGATGCTAGCCAGGTTGGTAAAATCCGCCGTGACCCATTCGCAATTCTTCCATTCTGCGGATACAACATGGGCGACTACTTCCAGCACTGGATTGATGTTGGTGCAAAAGCTGACCAGAACAAACTTCCAAAAATCTTCTATGTAAACTGGTTCCGCAAAGACGAAAACAATGCTGAACTTCCAGGCGGATTCATGTGGCCAGGATACGGTGATAACAGCCGCGTTCTTGCATGGATTTTTGACCGTTGTGATGGCGTTGACAATGCTGTTGACACTCCAATCGGACTTATGCCAAAAGAAGGTGCTTTGAACACTGAAGGTCTTGCTGACTACTACAAAAAGACTCTTCCAGAAATCCTTAAAGTTGATGTTGAAGGATGGAAAAAAGAAGTTCGCGACATTCGTGAAAACCACTATCCTAAGTTCGGAAAACATCTTCCAAAAGAACTCAACGACATTTTGAACGACTTGGAATCACGACTTAATAAGGCTTAACAATTCTGCTAGTTTGTCGAAAGGCAAACTAGGTAAGCAACTGCAAGGTTGCGACACGACTTGGAATCACGTCTTAACAAAGCATAAAACAAAAAAACGGGTTTCTTTCTTGAAACTCGCTTAAATTTAAAAGTCCCCGATTTTTTGTCGGGGATTTTTTTATAAATGTCATGCTAAACTTGATTCAGCATCTATTTTATAAGAGATTCCGAAATAAATTCGGAATGACAGTAATAAGCCCGGACTAGCATAATAAAATTATAAATTATTGTCTAGCCATTCAATTCTGTTTTTAAGCCATTCCAAAAAATATTCTTTTTCTGAAAGATATGTTGTACGATTTTCATAACCTGAAGGGCTTTTCCAAACTGAAGTGCCTAAAATTTCATAGCGGGAAAAATTTAAATCAGAATCTTTTTGAATTTTATTATAATTTTCTTCAAATTTGCCGGAATCAGAAAAATATTGTTCAATTTGAGATTTTAATTCAGCCCAGCGATTTTTTGCCTTTTTTGTAAAAGCAGAATCTTCCCTAAGACGCAAAATCCAGTTTCCGTAATCGCTGATTTTTTCTTCAGTTTTAAAATCAGAATAAGATTCTTGTAGCGAATTGTACGAATTAATATTTCCAAATCCTAAATCAAAATCCCAAACCGGGCCCATAAAAAACTTTTTTTCTTCCGGATTGTAATACATGTAGCAACTTGAATAAAAATTTGAATCTGTATTTTTTGCAAGTTCTTCCAAAAGCCACCAGTCCACAAAAGAAGAAGAATCAAGGTAATTTTCATAATAATTTTCAGAAGAAGAATCGTTAAAATCATCGGAATAAAGTTTTTCTTCCACAGAATTAACTTTTGCTTTAATTTTAGCTTGGATTTCTTCGGATAAATCTTCACCATCGGGCTCTTTTAAATTGAATGGAACATTTTTTGGACTGAACCAACAAAGATTTTCTTCCATTCGGGCATCGATTTCCAAAATATAACCGTAATTTTCAAAATCTTCTACATTTTCACAATCGGAAATATCTTTTACATTCACTCGTTTTGAACCGATTTTCACAGTTTCCGTAACACCATAAATTCCGGAATAAACGCCATTCACAAAAAGATGAACCGGTTTTACACTCGGAGCCCACGCCATATTCGTGAAAACCGTATTTGCAAGCTCATACGCACTGATATTTCGCAAAAGAGTTTTGTCAAAATAATTTGCAACGAGCGCAAACGATTTATTTTTATCAAAATCAAGAAATTTCTGCTTTTCTGAAAATTTTATCGTATATGATTTTTTTGGAGCATTCTGCCAACTGGAATTTCCGCGCCCTTTTACAG
>CAVHIX010000068.1:0-5945 GCA_963636135.1 Anaerovoracaceae bacterium | reverse complement strand
CTTTTACAGTCAATTCCACATTTTGCAAATTCGTGCCAGAATAATTTTCCGTAGAAAGCGTCGAATCAATCTTCTTTTTATTTTTTAATTTTTCAAGACTGTCTTCAGAATAATCAAACGAAACTTTCACAACCGGAAGAGTCGCTCTTTGAGGCACAACCGTAAAACTTTCAGTTTCATTATTATTTGAATCAAACAAACGAACTTCAAGCGAACTGTATTCCCCATCCTGAATATAAACGGAAAAATATTTTTGGTAAGTTTTAGTGGAATCTTCTTTTATTTCCGAAGAAATCGGCTCGTAAACTGAAACAAGGGCCGCCTCGTAGTCAGGAATTTTTTCACCGCCAAGCGTATAAACATTCACATTTGTAAAATCAGTTTGTTCAATAGAACCAATCAAAAATTGTGGAAGCGTAAAATTAATATAAGTGTGCCCATCCTCGCAAAGGGAAATTAGCCGTTTTACATTTGATTCTGTTTTTTGGGGGATAATTTTTGTAGTTTTTGAAAATTTCTGATTTTCAGCGTAACCTGTAAACGTAAAACTATATTCTTTTTGATTTTCAAGTTTTGAAATTATATAAAAAAAAGAACTTTCCCCATTTTCATACGAAACAGATTTTTTTTCTTCACCACTAGATTCGTATTCAATTTCGATTTTATTAAAATTTTGAATCTTTCCAGAAGAATTTTTTACCTTTCCCCATGAAAAATAGGCCTGACCATTTCGAGCATAAACATTCAGAGTAAAATCCGAAGAAGAAGTTTCTGTTACATTTTCAGCCGAAGAAGAATCGCAAGAAAAAAAAGTAAAACTCAAAGCACAAATTAAAAAAACTTCAGCGACTTTTTTAAACATTTCTATTCCTATTTACTAACCTTTTAATTTATTAATAACTTTTTCAATTTCAGTTTGGGTTAATGTTCCCGCAGAAATAAAATAATTTTGAACTTCATTTTGTAAATTGGTATTTTCATCAATTTGAATACCAAGCATTGTTTCAAGAGAATATTTTAAAACTGCTGAATCACGGAACTCACAAATTCCAAGATTATTAGATTTTTCATAGTCGGCTTTAACTTCATTCCAGCTAGCACCGCACATCGACGCTAAAATCGCACTGAAAACGCCAGTTCGGTCAACGCCAATTTCGCAGTGAATTAAGAACGGAGCCTCATGGTTTTCGTCAATTATAAAATCGCAAATCTGTTTAACCCACTCTTTCATCAAATCTGAACTAGAATAATAGTAAACAAGATTTCCGCTTGGAACTATGCCACTTTCGCTTTTTACATACAAAACGCTGTTTAAATCAATTATTGTTTTGTAATAACCTGGAATTTCAACTGTGTAAGTAACATCATTTACCTTGTACGACATTCCAACAGTTTCCGTGCGGTCGTTACAAAGATTTATGTCAGACTTAATTCCAACGCTTTCCATTAAACTTTGAACAGTTTCAAGACGAACGCGTTCTGTAGGGGTCGTTTCGTGGCTCGGGTAGAACGGATGATAAGAACGGTAAAGTTTTGTTGTTCCAGGCACTTGCCTAAAGTTTGAAACTTTCTGCTTTCCTTCATCTGTTGTTGTGTCAAAATCAGAAAGAGCTTTTACCGTGATTGCGTCGCTTGAGTTTTGTGCTACAGTTGTTTTTCGCTCGTCAGTATCGCTTTCAAAGAAAATAATCATCGTTTTGTCAGAACTAGATTTATTGAACAAATATTCACTAGGCACAGAAGATGCGATTGCTACAGGACTTCCATTTTTGTAGAACCTATATTCCGGCTGACCACTGTATCCCGGTCGGTTAATTTTTTCGTACGGAAGGGTAAGCGAATACCAATCATAAGTTTTATCATAAGAAAGCGTAAAAGATTCTTCGTCTTCCTGCCATCGTTTTTTCTGAAGATTGTAAACCGTTGTAAACGAACCGCGCACCGTAAGAGTCTGAATAGAATCCACAGAATCACCCCAAGTACCCAAATCGTAAACAATCGTTATAGTTTTAGCATCAGTGTCTTCGTAGTAGCATTTATTTTTATTTTCATCACAGTTTAATGGAACGGAAGAAGACCTTTTAACCTTTAGCGTAAAACTTTCACTGTTTCCGTCTTTTGCATTAACCGTAATCGTAAATTCCGCAGAACCGCCAACTTCAATATTTTGCGAATCCGACGGAGAAACTTCAACTTTTGCACCCGAATAATTTGGAGTTATACTAACAGCAGCCGTTTCTGTATCGTACGGAATCGTGTAGAACATTCGTTTTGCAAGATAAACCGAAGAACCGTTCACCGTGACAGAAGAAAGCGTTGTATCGTTGCTAGAAGAATCCATCGTGATATTTGCGTAAATTGAATCAACAAGGGCATCCCCATGGTCAACATAACTCCAAGTAACGCCAGAATCATTCCAACCATTTATCGAAATCGTATTTGCCGCAACACTTTCGCCGTTTACCGTTACAGTTGCAGAAGAAGACAAATCCGCAGTTTTATTCCACAAAAGGTTTAAGCCATTCCAAGTTGTATAATCGTTAAGAGATTTTCCGCGGGCAATAAGCATATTCTGTGCCCCACTCGGAATTTCTAGTCTGTAATAGTTTGAATCAAATTTTGTAAACTCGTACCAGCCGCTACTTAAACCTGTTCCCCACATCCAAGCGGCAACCGCAGCATTCTGATAGGCATAATTTACTTCAGAGGCAGACTTACCACTTTTTGAACAATCAAGATAAATGTAATTATTCTGAGCGATTTTTTTAATAACTTCAAAGTTTGCATAAGAACTGTATCGTTTTTCGTTAGAATCCGTATATTCTGCTCTAAATTTTGTTGTTCCTTCGTTTAAAAGAGTAACTTTTCCGTTTTCTACAGTTAAAATAGAAGAATCTTCAACATTGTAAACGGCATTTTCTGTAACATCTTTTGAAGAACCGTCTGAATAAATGGCCGAAACCGTAAAAATCGGATTTTCCTGACTTGAACTTACATCTTGAGTAAGCGTAATTCGCTTTAAATAAGGCATATCCGGCAAAAGATAATCGCTAATATTTTCACTAAGCGAAGAAGATTGGAAATCCTCAACAATCGAAGAATAATTAATTCGCGTAAGGTTTGAAGAACAGTCCGCAAGGGAAGGAATTATCGCATCTAGCGATTTTTTTTGACTTTCTGTAAGCTCAAGGCTGATTTCTTTTTCGAGCAGAGCAGAATATATAAATCCTTTTACAGAACTTTCGCGGGTAATCTTTTCTATCGTGTTTTCGCCAGCATTAATATCAACTACAGCCTTTAAAACCGCCTCGTGAACTTCTTCACCGTTTACATCGTAGCCCTGAACAGTTACAATCCTATTTTTTCCAATTGGGATTTTTTTAATCGTAAATGAACCAAAACCGTTTTCTACATTTTCACAAATAGCATAAGGCTCTTCCGTAATTCCAGTGCCAGAAACGGAAACTTTTGCAGTTTTAACATCTTCAATGTCTAAGTTGTTGTAATTTACACTTCTTTCGCTAGAGCCGAACACCAAAATTCCATAATTTTCATCAACAGAAGTAGATTCTTCAAGACCGAGTGCACAACTTACAAAAAGAGAACTGATTAAAAGTAATGCAGAAAAACTTTTTATTTTCATTTTCACATTTAATGATAAGCCCGTTATTGGCAAGTGTCAAATTTTTTTGACTTAAAAATAAATTTTGATAAAAAAAACAGTTTCGAACAACTATTTAAAATGATATATTTTATAAATACACATTTTACACTACACAAATATTGAAAATAAAATATTTGTAGTGTAAGATATTTATACACTACAAAAACTAATAAATAAATTATGAAATCAGAAGTAATTCAAGCAGTATTAAAAGATGAATTAGACCGCAACCAACGACTTATTTTGCGTTATGAAAAAGAAATAGAAAATCTCCCAAAAGGCTCTATTTTTCACCGCAAAATGGGAAATCAGGAATATCTTTATCTAAATTATCGGGACGGTTCCAAAGTTATTTCAAAATTTTTAGGAAAGTCAGACAGTTTTAATAGTGAAGAATTAGTTTTTCAGCTTAATAAAAGAAAAGAATATGTGCAGCTTGTAAAAAAATTAAAAATCGAGCAAGCAGAATTAAAGAAGGCACTAAAATGATAAAAGCACAGGAAGAAGCATTCTGGCAAACAATTAAAGCATTTGATGAAATTGGACTTTTACAGCATGTAATGATTATAGGAAGTTGGGCAGAATATCTTTATCCATCTTTATTTACGACAGATTTTATACCGAATCTAAAAACCCGTGATGTAGATTTTTTTTACAGAAACATCAATATCCCAAAAGAAAAAATAAATGTCATTCAAAAACTTAAAGAAATTGGTTATGTTTACGATGAAGTTGACGGAATTTCGCGTTTTTATAAGGGTGACCTTCTTGAGCTTGAGTTTTTAACAAGAATCTTAGGTGCTGGCACAAAAGGAAGAATGGAAATAAAACCATTGGGAATCACTTCGGAAGGATTGCGTGTTATAAATATTCTTTCTGATTACGCAAGAGAAGTTGAAGAACAAGGAAGTGACGGAAAAGCATATACAATTACAGTTCCTGAACCTTCGGCTTATGTAATCCAGAAAATTTTAACAAATCCAGTTCGTGAGCCAGCCGAAAAAAAGGCAAAAGATATTGCAGCGGTAAAGGAACTTCTTTACCACATTGAAAAATCAACTGAACACAAAACAAAATTAAAAGAAGTTTATTCAAAACTTTCGGTAAAGCAATTAAAAACTGTAAAACAAGTTTGTGCTGAAAATCAAATTATTCTATCAATATAAAAAAGCCCCCGAAAAAATTTCGGAGGCGTAAAAATGCAAATGAATTACAAAAAAATGTTATTTTAAGTAAGCACCGTCTTCACCGATTTTACCGGTAACTTCGCAAGTAGAAGTCTGAAGAACATAAACACGCATATTTCCTTCACCAATTGAATCAGTTGTAAGGCTTCCGCTAGAAGAAACTGTTTTTCCTGTAATAACTTCAATATAGTTACCACTAGGAATTCCTGTAAATGTTGCTTGGCCATTAATTGCAACCAAAACGAAACTGTCAACATCACTGTCTGTGTAGCGTCGTTTAAATGCGATTGAACCTGAACATCCTTGTGTTGAATACTGACCTTTTCTTAAAGCAGGAATTGCTCGTCTAATCTTATTCAAACGGATAATATGCTGAGCCAAATCATTGCTTAATGTTGTTAAAACTTCACCACTTGCTGTATATTCACCATAATCACTTGCTGTAACACTACCTTCAAGATGGTCCCCAAAATATGCACGACCAGAGTTTTCAAGACTAGTTCTAGTATTTGCAGGGTCGATTGCACAACCTTTTTTGAATTCAATTTCTGAACCGTAATAAATACAAGGAATTCCGCGGAATGTGAACATCAAATCAAGTTTGTCAGGCCAATAACCATTAAAACGCTGACTTTCAGGAGCATTATCTGGAGCATAGTCGTGGCTATCTACATAAACTACATTCCATGTAGCATCGTTAAAGTCTTGGTCATTTGTATTAACTGCAGTTGAGAATGCCTCTGAAGCAGAACTAAATGCCCAGTGCATTGGGAAGTCAATCTGATCTAATCCACTTCGCATGCTGTAATCTGGAGTATGATAATTATTTCCGTTTAAAAGGTGATTTGCAATTCCGTCACTCCATGCTGGGTGATCAAAAGAACTCTTATAAGTTTCAAAATGAGTTGAAGCTGAAGAACTGTTTGTTTTTGCTTCAGTAGCCCCACCAGTTGTATTCCAAGGAAGAGTTACAGTTTCTTTCCAAGTGTAGAATGATGGAGAAAGGGCAGGAACACCTTCATTCCATCTTCCGCGGTAACGGGCACAAGTTTCACCAAAGATATAGAAATCGTCTCCGCCTCGTTCTTTAAATG
>CAVHIX010000067.1:1001-9593 GCA_963636135.1 Anaerovoracaceae bacterium | reverse complement strand
GTGATAAATAATTCCCGTTGGAAGATACAAAAATTCATCATTTTGAGTTTTTATAGTTTCTGTTACAGTTCCGTCTTCAGCGGTAGTTTTTTCTGTAAAAGTGTGATCGCTTCTAAAACGAACAATATCATTTATAAAACCCGAAACTTCAGAATCTTCGAGTTTTACTTCTTTTCTGATTGCCATAAAAACATTGTCATAACAACTTGAAAATAAAAGCGCAAAAAAAACAGAACACAGTAAATATTTATATAATTTTTTCATATTAAATCCTGAATTAAAAATGGTATCTTACAGAAATTGAAGGCGTTAAAAATAATCCGTAATCGTATTCGCCTTGTTTTGTCCATTCTGGCATATAAACAAAATCACAACCGAGCCCTAAAGAAAAACTTTCGTTAAATCTGTAATAAACATTCGCCTGGGCCTTTGCAATAAACGCCGGAAATTGTTTTTTATTATTTGAAGTTTCAAGTGCCATTCCCGCAGAAAGTATAATCGGAAATTCAAAATGCCAGATATAAGGCTGAAACATAACACCAAAAGTAATCGGAACGCAAGTCAAAATATTGCTTCCTAAAGTTGGATTATAACTTGCCATAAGTTCACCGCCTAAAGCCAGCCAACTATTCAAAAATCTGTAATAACCTAATTGTGCCGCACCACCAAGATAAAGTTTGTCATCAAAATTCAAAGGAATATTAAACATTATTCCCAAACGCAAAAATTGATCCCCGTGCCCATTCGTTCTATAAACCACATCCTGAACCTGAACTTGTTCCTGTTCATTTTCATTTTCTGATTCATTTGAATTTTGCGCCCAGGTAAAATTTGCAAACACAACCAAAAAACTCAAAGCCAAAATAAAACGCTTCATACTGATTCCTGTAAAAATACTATATATGTAGAATTTAAATCTTAAACAGAGTATATTATAAAAGATTTTAAGTGCAGAAAATTTTAAACTTTTTTAAAATCGCATCTTAGTTTACATATTATATTTTTATTCATTTTTTTACAATATAAACAATTCTACAAAAGGAAGGTAACAAATGAGTGCTACAATTATCGACGGAAAACAAATTGCCCAGGATGTTCGGCTTGAAGTAAAAAATAAAGTTTCTGAATTAAAATCAAAAGGAATTACGCCTTGTCTTGCAGTAATTTTAGTCGGTGAAAATCCAGCGAGCGTTTCTTATGTTACAGGAAAGCAAAAGGCCCTTGCCGAAGTTGGAATGTTAGACAGAAGCATGCATCTTCCGGAATCCACAACACAAGAAGAATTATTAAAAATCATTTCTGAATTGAACAACGATTCTAGCGTTCACGGAATTTTAGTTCAGCTTCCGTTACCAAAACACATTGATGAAGAAAAAGTTTTACTTGCAATTGACCCGCAAAAAGATGTAGACGGATTTCATCCGGTAAATGTCGGAAATCTTGTAATCGGGAAAAAAGCATTTCTTCCTTGTACACCGCACGGAATCATCGTTCTTTTACAAAAAATGAAAATTGAAACAAACGGAAAAAATGCCGTAGTAATCGGCCGGTCAAATATCGTCGGAAAACCAGTTTCAATTCTTCTTTCCCGAAAAGAAATAAACTGCACCGTAACAATGTGCCACACAGGAACAAAAAACATTGCAGATTTTACAAAAAATGCTGACATCGTAATCGTTGCTTCCGGGCACCCAAACACTCTCACCGCCGAAATGATAAAACCGGGCGCCGTTGTAATTGATGTTGGCGTAAACAGAATTCCAGATTCGTCTAAAAAATCAGGATTCCGTCTTGTAGGGGATGCCGATTTTGAATCCGTAAAAGAAAAGGCAAGTTTTATAACTCCAGTTCCGGGCGGGGTAGGTCCTATGACAATCGCAATGCTAATGCAAAACACCCTCGAATCTGCAGAAAACAGGATTTAAAAATGCGCGACATCCAAAACGAACAAGATACTCGTGAAATTCCGCTCCAAAAAGTTGGCGTTCGAGGCGTAAAATATCCGGTTACAGTTTTAGACAAACAGAAAAAATTTCAAAACACGACTGCAACTGTGGATTTGTATGTAAATCTTCCGCACAATTTTAAAGGAACTCACATGAGCCGATTCATTCAGGTTTTTCACAAATATCATTCCGACATTTCAATGAAAAATTTTTTAGAAATGCTAGAAGAAATTCGCACCATTTTGGATGCGCAAAAATCTTACGGAAGAATAAAATTCCCATTTTTTATTGAAAAAGAAGCTCCAGTTTCAAAATCCCGCGGAATCATGGAATATCAGGCCAGTTACGAAGCAGAAGTTTGTGAATCCGGCGAAAAAAAATTTTTTATCACGCTTGAAGTGCCAATTACAACGCTCTGCCCATGCTCAAAAGCAATCAGCGAATACGGTGCTCACAATCAGCGAGGAACAGTTCGCGTAAAAATTTTGTATTCCGATTTTTTCTGGATTGAAGATTTAATTTCTGGAATTGAAAACTGTGCCTCAAGTCCGCTTTATTCAGTTTTAAAACGAAAAGATGAAAAATTTGTCACCGAACACGCCTACGAAAATCCGCGTTTTGTAGAAGATATTGTTCGCGAAGTTTACATTTTTTTAAAAGATTTTCCAATAAAAAATAAATTCAAATGGTTCAGTGTGGAATGCGAAAACGAAGAATCAATTCATTTTCACAACGCCTACGCCTACGCTGAATTCAATGCTTAAATTTAAAATTTCGTAAAAAAATAAAAATATTTATTGACTTTTATATACCATTCGGTATATAACTAAAAATATGAATGATGAAAATACAAAAAATTACATTTTGAGCGTTGCGTTAAATCTTTTTTCAAAAAAAGGCTATTCTGCAGTTGGCGTTCAGGAAATCTGTGAAAAATCCGGGATTACAAAACCTACGCTTTATTATTATTTTAAAAGCAAATCTGGCGTTTTAGAAAACATAATTCAAACTTGGGGAACGCGATTTTTTTCAGAAATTAAAAATGCTGGCACCTACAATCACGATTTTATAAATTCGCTTACAAAAATTATAAAGGCTGGAATCGATTTTACAAAAAGTTCCGAACAGGCAAAAGATTTTTTTAATCTACACATAATTTTACTAAATTCCCCAGAAGGAAGCGAAGAAAATCAGCTCTACTCAAAAATGGCACAAGATTTTTCACTTTTTTTTGAAGATTTTTTTATAAAATCCGCCACTGAAATGGGAAATATGCGTTCAAAGGAAAAATTATTCAGCATTCTGTTTCACAATAATTTTCTTTCCGTTGTAAAAAGCGTTTTAAATGGAAAAATTTTAGAATCCGATCAAACGATTTACCAAATTGTCCACAGTTTTATTTATGGAGTTGTATCATAATGAAAAATTTTTTATTTTCTGACAAAATTATTTATCACATTTACCCGCTCGGACTTTTCAACTGCCCAAAACAAAACGATTTTTCTTCCCCAGCAGGAAACGGTTTTTCAAAACTCGAAGAAGATTTATCGCGAATAAAAGATTTAGGGGCAAATACGCTTTATATCGGGCCAATTTTTGAATCCACAAAGCACGGATACGATACGCTCGATTATTACCATATTGACCGCCGCCTTGGAAACAACGAAAGTTTTGCGCATTTTTCAAAAGTTGCACACGAAATGGAATTTTCCATAATTTTAGATGCAGTTTTCAATCACACAGGACGCGATTTTTTCGCATTTAAGGATATTCAGCAAAACGGATTTAATTCAAAATTCAAGGATTGGTATTTAAATCTTAATTTTTCAAGAAAAAGTTCTTACGGCGACAATTTTGACTACGACGGTTGGGCTGGCTGCAAAGATTTGGTAAAACTGAATGTTGAAAATCCGGAAGTTCAAAATCATATTTTTGGCGCAATCAAAATGTGGATAGAAGATTTTAAAATCGACGGATTAAGACTCGATGCCGCAGATGTTCTTTCAAAATCGTTTTTAGAAAAATTAAATTCCTTCTGCAAAAACATAAATCCGAATTTCTGGCTTATGGGCGAAGTAGTTCACGGCGATTACAACGAATGGGCCCGCCCTCACCGCCTAGACAGCGTTACAAATTACCAGATTTACAATTCCCTTTTTGCATCTTTTAATGAAAAAAATTTTTTCGACCCGGCATACAATTTAAATCGCGAATTTGGCCCAAACGGAATCTACAATTATTCGCCACTCTACAATTTTTTGGACAATCACGATGTAAACCGAATTGCAAGCACCGTTAAAAATCAAAAATTTTTATTTCCACTCTACGGATTTTTATTCACAATTCCCGGGATTCCGTCAATTTATTATGGGAGCGAATTAGGCATTTTTGGAAAAAGGGCCCACAACGATGAACAATTGCGCCCTTCCCTTCCGCCGTTTACAGAAATTCCACAATTTGCACGCCCACAAACTGATTCAAATGCCCTTTTTAACACAATTAAAACTTTTGCAAAAATCCGAAGGGAAAATATTGCACTTCAAAAAGGCGACTACAATCAAATCGCAGTAACGAACACGCAATTTATGTTTTCAAGAAAATACGAAAATCAAGAAATCGTAATTGCCTTAAATGCCGAAGAATCTGAAAAATCGATTAAAAATAATTTATCCGGAACCTACCAGGACATTTTAAACGGCGGAACCTTTTCTGCTTCTTCTTTGCAAGATTTAAAAATCCCCCCGCTATGGATTAGAATTTTACAAAAAATATAAATTTTCATAAAAAATGCCATTGCTACAGATGGTGTACCGCTTGCCCGACAAAAATGCTGAACGCATTTTTTTATACTGTCGGTCAACGACTACAAATCTTTCGCACTGGCATTTTTTTATTAACTAAATCTTTTTTTAGATTCTATAATTCATACGATTCGCCATATTTTACAATGGTGACATTTTCAAATCCGTTTTCGTGAAGATGATTTACAAAAAAACTTTGGGCATCTTTTTCACCGTGAACCAAGAAAATATTTTTTAACCGCGAAGTATCTATCGATTTAAGCCAGGCAGTCATTTCCTGATAATCGGCGTGGGCACTAAAAGCGTTAATTTGTTCAATTTTTGCGTTTACATGATACAAATCGCCCAAAATGTGAACATCTTTTTCGCCATCCCGGATTTTTCGCCCCAAAGTATTTTCTGCCATATACCCAACGATTAAAACCGTATTTTTCGGATTTGTAATTTCGTTCGCAAGATGATACAAAACTCGGCCCGCTTCACACATTCCATCCGCACTGATTATGATTAAAGGCCCTTCTTTTTTGAGCAATTCCTTGGATTCTTCTACGCTTGCAGTAAACGAAAGCTGACCAAACCCAAACGGATTTTTATGATGCTTTAAAAACGCTTCATTTACAGAATCATCGTAACATTCCGGGTGAGTTAAAAATACGCTAGTTGCCTTTGACGCCATCGGGGAATCAACATAAATCGGGATAATCGGGATTTTTTTCTTGTCCATTAAAAGATGCAAATAGAAAATCAATTCCTGGGCGCGCTCAATCGCAAACGATGGAATTATAATTTTTCCTTTTTTGGCACAAGCATCACGAACAACTCGTTCAAGTTCTTTCATTGCAAAAACTGAATCACTGTGAAGCCTATTTCCGTAAGTGCTTTCCATAATAATATAATCTGGAGCCGGAACATTTGTTGCTGGCGGACGAATAATCGGTTTTTCTTTTCTGCCAATATCCCCAGTAAAAAGAACACGCTTTTCATTTTCGCCATCAGTGATTGTAAAATTCACCAAGGAAGAGCCTAAAATGTGCCCTGCATCAAAAAATTCCATTGAAACATTCGGAGAAAGATAAGTTTTTCGATTATAAGAACGAGTTGCAATCTGATTTACAGTTTTTACACAATCTGCTTCATCGTAAAGCGGTCGCCATGTAAATTTTTCGCCTTTTTTTCGGGCCTGTTTCGTTAAAAACTCTGCATCATGAGCCTGAATTCGAGCGCTATCCATCAAAACAAGATTTACAATATCACGAGTTGCCGGAGTTGCGTAAATGTCGCCAGAAAATCCCCTTTTTGTAAGAATCGGTAAAAGACCACAGTGATCGTAATGCCCATGAGTAATTATAACAGATTCAAGATTTTGAACATCAATGTTAAAATTCCGGTTTTTTTCGTCTGACTGTTTGCGTTTTCCTTGAAAAGCCCCACAATCGATTAAAAATTCCTTATTGTCAACCTCAAGAATGTGTTTTGACCCGGTAACCTCTTCCGCTGCCCCTAATGAATGTAAAGAAATTTTCATACAGTACCTCCGCAAATCGTTGTTAAAATTATTTTAGCACGGAAGCACTATATTACAAATAAATTTTAGTTTTAGAAAATTTTTGCGATTTTTAAAGCGACTATTTTCCGATTATTAAATTACTGTACGGCAAAGATTTAATCCAATCACAGAAAATATGCCATTCATCCAAGCGATGATCTTTTCGCGTAAAATAAAGGCCCTGCAAAACCTGATAATTTAATTGCATCGTTGCTTTCTGATTTAAACTTGCCGGCAAAAGCTGAATCATCTGCCACCAGTAATTTTTATCTTTTGTTTCATTAAATTTATCGCGTGCAGAATTCAAAGCCGAAATTAAAATGTCTAACGCTTTTAAAGATTCTTCGTTTAAATGTTCAACGCTAAAATCTTCACGAACAAATTCTTTTGCCTGAACTTTATGCATTGTCGAACAACTATTTCGCACAGTTCCGACTTTGTAAGTGTCCATTTCTGCCCACCAATAACGAGGAGCGGTAACATCAAAAGTAACATTTATATATCTTAAAAATTTTGCGTGGCTCGGACCGGATCTGCTCAATCTATCCATCAATTCTAAATCAGCTGGTCCCACTTCAAAAGAATTTGTATTCGGGTTAAATTTGCTGTCAGATTTTTCCCAACTGTTAAAAGAATTTCTCATTCCGCGGATTGCAGCTTCCCAGCCAAAAATTTCAGTTTTTTCTATTTTAATCATTTTTATTCCCGTTTATTCGATTGTTCCTGAAATATCGTCTACAATTTCAACTTTTTCCGCAACGATTGGCCGATTTTTAATTTCAACAAAAATCAAAAATGCACCAATTAAAATCATTACTGCCCCGGCAATATAAATAAAAACATTTACAAGGATTATAAATAAAGCGATTGCCACAATTGCGCAAATTACTGCTTCAAAAACGAATTTCTTTTTAAAATCCGGTTCTTCAGTTAATTTTCCACTTGCAACCATCTGAATTATAGTTTCGATTATAAAATAAATAGCGAGCGTTACAATCATTGCAATTTCAACTTTTTTTACAAACAACGACAAGAAAATCGCCAAAAGACCGATTACAATACTCAACATTCCCTTAAAAATCATTGAATACTGAAAAAACGAATCCGTAATGATTTTTCGAGTTACGACCATACTGTAAATTCCATTTACAACGGCTTCTATTCCTAAAATTAAAATTATAAAAAGTTTACAATATTCTGGTGCAACAAGCATTGAAAACCCAAGAACGACCAGCAAAACACCAATAAAAAAATTTTTTGTAAGTTGTTTAAATATATTTTTAAATTCCATAACTTCCTCTTAAAAATAGAATTCCAAATTCATTATACCTAATTTATAAAAGATTTCAACGCGTCAGCAAACTGATTACGAGAATTTAAAGTTTTGAATGCACTTTCTGCCAATCCTTCAAACGGAACTGAAGATGCAGCAACCCAATATCGAACATCGCTTCCCTGAACATCAATCGTACCGCAAGTTGCATTTACAGGCGCCAATTTTGCTTTTATACAAAGTTCAGACTGTTTTTCATTTGAAAGCATTTTTACAGACTGAAGAACAGATTTATTTTTTGAACAAGGAATCGCCATTACAACCGGAGAACTAAACGCCCTTTCCTGATTCTGAGACGGATAATAAAGTGCCAAATATTTTGAAATCGCTTTTTGATCGTAAGTTCTGTGTTCGGATAAAGTTAAAAATCCTGCTGACGACAAAGAACTTTGCATAAATGCTTTTACATCTTTTGAAGAAAATTGTTTTATATTTCTGTCAAAAAGGCCTTCTTTCTGGAATCTGTTTAAAACCTGAATCGTTTCGTAAAATTCACCGCCTTCCTGGGTCAGTTCTTTTAAAAGATTATAATAAGAAGTGTAGCCTACAACCGAACTTTTAGAAATATTCCAGATTTTTTGAGAGGCACTTTTGAGCACGCTAGAACCGCTAACCGCTTCAACCAAGGCGCCAAAAGTATTTAAAAAATTGTAAGAATTATTAAAATCAAGAACTAACGGGCTCATCAAATCGCGGTTAGATTTTTTTTCACGCAGCAAAAATTGTTCTAATTCCTGAATTGAAATAAAATTCTGAATATTTGTAGTTTTATATTTTGATTTCCAAAACGAATTTACAGAACTCAAATTTACGGCAAGTTCACAATTGTCAATTAAAATTGGAACTCCAACAATTTTATTTTTGGAATTTAAAATCGCCGTTCCCTGAATAGAAGTTGTCATTCCGTTTAAAATTTCGTTTTCAAATGATGCTTTTGTAATTTTTGAATTTAATGCAACACTTTCA
>CAVHIX010000067.1:0-991 GCA_963636135.1 Anaerovoracaceae bacterium | reverse complement strand
AATTCCGGTTTTCTAGCTTTTTTAACTTCAGTTGTTCGTTCACCTTTGGAATTTCGAGTTTCATATACAAAAGTTGCATCTTTTTTTAGCGCCTTTTCCAACGAAACAGTCGTGTCTAAAACTTCAACATTGTACGACCAAACATTTCTATTTCCGCGACGACGAGTTTTTGTAGATTGCAGAACTTCGATAATCCCATTTTGAGTTTGCGACGACAATCCGTAAAAAGCCACAGTCGGTTTCCAGTTATAAATATTTAACGCAATAATTCCCACAACAGACAGAACAATAAACGCCAAAATCGCAGAAAGAATTATGGTTGTAAGTTTTGAAAAAGGCCATTTTTTTTGCTGAACATTGTTTTTTGATTTTTTCATATTTTCCCTACCAGATTTTTATTACTAACGCCCGCCCATTTTCAAGGCTCACGCAGGCAGTTTTTCCAGGCAAAACTTCATTTGAAATCCCATATTGATAATCGCACGGAATTTCTTTATTCTCAAGCGAATATTTTGCATTCTTTATAGTAACCGATTTTGCAGAATTATCCAAATTTATAACAGAAAAAAATTTAAATTCTTCAGAAATTTCAACATTCTGATTTTTAGATGCAATACACATCTGTGAAAAATCGTCAATTATCATCCCGGAAAAATTTAATTCATCAAGTTTTAAAAGGATTGAAAGATTTCCAAAACTGTGGTCAAGTCGCTTTCCAATCACGCCAACAAGCAGAAAATCCGTAAATCCGCGCCGAATCGCTTCTTTTACCGCAAAAATTGTATCCGTATCATCTTTTTCACACGGAAGAACGATTGTTTCAATTTTAGTTTTTGGCTTTTTATGACTATCAAAATCGCCCACAATCAAATCAGGCTGAACTCTTAACTTTTTCTGATGATTTAATCCGCCGTCGCAAAAAATAAAAAAATCATCTTTTTTAAAAAAACTTTTTATCTTTTTATAATTTTTAATTGAACAAGAACCAACT
>CAVHIX010000066.1:809-9640 GCA_963636135.1 Anaerovoracaceae bacterium | reverse complement strand
GATTATTGAATACCGCAAAAAAATTGGTCTTCAAGCGCAAGAGGTTTTGTAAATGGATATAGCAACAATAATTGGTATTGTCGGTGGTGCGGCCCTTATCGTTATGTCAGTTTTGACTTCTGGTGGTACGCTCATGGGAATCGTCGATATTCCTTCTGTATTTATGACAATTGGTGGTTCTTACATGTCAATTTTCGTTATGGCACCAGTTTCAAAGGCAGTCGGCGTATTTAAAATTATGGCTAGAGCGTTTAAAATCCCGGATTTTGGTGAAAAAAATCTTGTTACAAAACTTATGGATCTTTCAAATAAAGCCCGCCGCGAAGGAATTTTGGCACTTGAAGATGGCCTTGAAGATCTTGAAGATCCGTTTATGCGTAGTGGATTGCGTCTTGTTGTCGATGGTACAGATGGAAATGTAATTCGTGCGATTATGGAAAATGAAATGAATCAGTGTGAAGCCCGCCACCTTGACTGGATTAATATTATGAACCAGTGGGCAGGATTTGCGCCAGGTTTTGGTATGATGGGTACCGTATTAGGATTGATTGGTATGTTAAACAACCTTGAAGATAAATCTTCGTTAGGACCGAACATGGCCGTTGCCTTGATTACAACTTTGTACGGTTCTATGATGGCGAACTGGCTTATCACTCCTTGGGCTCAAAAACTTCTTTCGCACAATAATATGGAAATGCGTTCAAAAGAAATGATTATCGAAGGCGTTCTTGCAATTCAGGCCGGAGAAAACCCGCGAATCATGGGGCAAAAACTTTTGACATATCTTGATCCGGTTACAAGAAAAGCCGTAGAAGCCGATGTTTTAAAAGACTAAAAAGGAACTATAATGGGAAAAAAACGAGAAGTCGAAAAACCTTCAACCGCGTGGCAGGGAACTTATGGAGATATGATTACGCTGATGCTATGCTTCTTCGTAATGCTTTATAATCCTTCTGAATCAGATCCAGTTCAGCTTGCAACGATTACTCAATCTCTTCAAATGAACGAAACTGAATCCCCAACCGGCGGAATGTCGCTTTCTTCCGGAAGATTAAGCGATTTAGGAAATGTAATAAATTCCCTTCCGAGTATGGAAAAAGGAAAATCTTTGGGGCTTGCCAAAAAAAAGGCAGTCAGTCTTTTTGCTCCAGAAATTAAATCGAACAAAATCACGCTTACAAGTGACGAACGGGGCCTTGTAATTACTCTTGCAAGCGACAGTTTTTTTGAAGAAAACAGTGCAGATTTAAATATAGAAGAAACCCGCGAAATCTTGTTAAAACTTTCAGAATTCTTTAATTCAAAAGAATTAAATGGCCGAAGATATAGAATAGAAGGGCATACGGATAGCACTCCAGTTTCAAATTCAAAATACGAAAGCAATTGGGAATTATCTAGTGCCAGAGCAATGAATGTTTTGCATTATTTATCAGGATTAGGCGTAAACGAAAAGAATTTTTGTGTTGCAGGATATGCAGATACGCGCCCGATGTTTTCTGGAAATACTCCGGAAGCAAAAGCGTATAATCGCCGGGTTGATATAATAATTCTTGATGAAGGGCATTTTTAGTGGTATAATATCAATCATTTAAAGATATTATCCATTATTCGCTAAATTGTGGGGGAAAGCATGGCAGATGACGGATTAGACGGATTAGAAGAATCTTCAGGTGTAGGAGCAGTTAGCCCCGCAACAAACAGATTTGCGTCGTTTATTCATAAGATTTTAAAATGGGTTTTAATCGGTGTTGCAGTTGTTATTCTGATTATGGCAGTAACAATTATCACTGTAAAAATTATTAATAAAAATCAGGCTTCAGTAGCGCCGGAAAGTACAATTTCAGATAATTATCTTCAAAAACCAGAAGTTTTAGATTGGTATCGTTCTCTTGGAATTATAAAAACTCGCACTGGAGATGAAGAAGCGGCTAGCGTTGTAGTTGATATTGCTTTAGGTTATAAAAAAGACGACAAAAAATGTTCTACAGAAATTACTCAGCGAACTGTAGAATTAAAAGACAAATTACGAAATTATTTTGCTCAAAAATCAAAAGATGAACTTCGTCCACAAGATGAAGATAAATTAAAAATTGAAATTAGAAATATGATCAACGATGACATTTTAAGCGATTCAAAAATAAAAAGTGTGTCGTTTCAGCAACTTGATGTAATCAGTCAGTAAAGGTGGAATGAATGAACGAGGTTTTGTCACAGGATGAAATTGACCAGCTTCTTACTGCCATAAATTCTGGTGGCGATGGAGAAATTGAAGATTTTTCAAATCCTGTAAATGACAATCGTAAAATAAAAATTTACGATTTTAAACGCCCTGATAAATTCTCAAAAGAACAGCTTCGTACAGTTTCAAATATGCACGAAACTTTTGCGCGTTTAACAACAACATCTCTTTCTGCTCAATTAAGAAGTTTAGTTCATGTTCATGTTGCATCTGTAGATCAGCTTACATATGAAGAATTTATTCGTTCAATTCCGACGCCAACAACTTTAGCGGTTGTAAATATGGACCCTTTAAAAGGAAATGCAGTTTTGGAAATCGATCCGGCAATCACTTTCTGTATGATAGACAGGCTTTTTGGTGGGCGAGGCGTTACGGCTTCAAATAAAAATCGTGATTTAACTGATATCGAACAATCCGTAATGGAAGGAATTATCGTTCGAATTTTGGCAAATATGCGTGAAGCGTGGACTCAGGTAATCGATTTGCGACCGCGTTTAGGTCAAATTGAAACAAATCCGCAGTTTGCACAGATTGTTCCGCCAAACGAAATGGTTGTTTTAATTTCTTTGGAAACAAAAGTTGGGGACGAAGAAGGAATGATGAACTTTTGTATCCCATATTTAACTATAGAACCGATTGTTTCAAAACTTTCGTCGCAATTCTGGTTTAGTTCAGTAAGGCGAAGTTCTACAACGCAATATTTGGCAACTTTAAAAGAAAAACTTTCAAATGTTGATATGGAATTAATTGCGGAAGTTGGTTCAATTAATCTTTCAATTAAAGACGTGCTTGCCCTTCAAGTTGGGGATGTCGTTCGTCTTTCAAATACACGCGTTGGAGATCCTTTAACTTTAACAGTTGGCAACAAAAAGAAGTTTTATTGTCAGCCGGGCGTTGTTGGTAAAAAAATGGCAGTTCAAGTTACAGGAAAAATAGAAGATGTTACTGCGGATGATTTTGAAGAACTTTCCGTAGAAGGAGATGATTCATTATGAGTGATGGTGCTATTTCTCAGGACGAAATTGAAGCTTTGCTTGCTGGTGTTGCAGTTGATGGTCTTGACAATTCTGGACATGTTAACGGACCTTCTGCAGTTTCAATCGATACCGCAACATTGTCGTCTTTTGTGGAAAATTTAAAACAGCCTTTCCTTGATAAAATTAATAGTGCAACTGGCGGAAATTTTTCAATTTCAAATATTACAGTTACTTCTTCTGAGCGCGATAAATTGCTTTCAATTTTGCCGGAAGTTGTAGTCGTAAGTTACGCGGATTTTGCAACTCCTGTAGTGGCTGACCATTCTTATTTGATGGCGCCGGAATTTGCACAAAAAGTTGTAAATCTTATTTCAAAAGAAGAAAATGCTGACCTTGACGCGATGGCTTTGTCTTGCATTTCTGAATTTGTAACTCATCAGACTGAAAATGAAAAAACTGAACTTGCAAAAAATCAGGCTTTTACTGATGTAAGTTTTTCTCAGGCAGAAACGGTAAATAATCCAAAGGCAATGATTCGTATGCCACAAGGAACTTTTGCTTTAGTCACATATACTTTAAATCTTGACGGTCAGACATATACTTTGTGGGAAGCGTTTGGCGGTGAAGTTTCTGATAAAATTGCTAAAGCTTTAGGCGGTGGCGCTTCTCCTATAGAAGATGTTCCAGTTCAGGATTTTACTCAGAATCAGGCTCCGCAAAATCAGATGCAGTCGAATGCGCAAATGCAACCTCAAATGCAGCAGATGAATATGCAAAATCCGAATATGGCATATCAGAATCCGGGGCAAATGAATATGCAGATGAACGGAATGCAGCCTCAGATGAATATGATGCCAAATATGAATATGCAGATGGCTTCAATGCAGCCGAATATGCAAATGCCAATGGGGCAAAACGGTGGATTTTCTGTTCCGAATGTACAGAATTTGCAATATCCAAATTTCCAGAATACGAATGTTGTAAACGAACAAGGAAATATCGGTCTTATCATGGATGTAAACATGGAAATGACTGTAGAACTTGGTCGAACAAAAAAACAGGTTAAAGAAATTCTTGCAATGGGTGAAGGAACAATTCTTGAACTTGATAAATTGGCCGGTGAACCTGTAGACATTCTTGTAAATCATAAACCGATTGCAAAAGGCGAAGTTGTCGTTATTGATGAAAACTTTGGTGTTCGTGTTACAGAAATTTTGTCGCCATTAGAAAGAGTTTCTGATTTGCGTTAAAAAATAAAATTTTTCTTAAAAATGGGTGGAAAATGGGGAAAATTAAATATTTTTTAGCAATCTTTGCTATTTTAAATTTTACGAATTTACAAATTTTTTCGCAGGAACAGAGCGTTCAATCAGAAAGCGTACAAAATTCTTCCCGCGAAGAAGAAAGTCGTTTTCAATCTTTATTTGATTCAAATCAAACCGAAAGTTCAGAATCTTCTTCGGAGGCGGCGTTCAGTTCTTCCTCTGGAATTTGGGTTTTTGTAAAAATGATTTTCTTTTTGGTAATCGTAATAGGTTTAATCTATTTAATTTTGTGGTTTTTTAAACGGAATACAAAAAATAAAAATCAGGACGATCCGTTTTTGCGTGCCGTTTCTTCAATCACTTTGGCTCCTGGAAAAACTGTTCAAATTGTAACTTTTATGAATAAGGCGTTTATTGTTGGCGTTGGCGACGATTCCATTAATCTTATAAAAGAAATTGACGGAAATGAAAACGAAGCGAACAAAGAAATGATAAATGCGATGAATCTTTATTCGGATAAGCAAAATCGGGTTACAAAACCAAAAAGTTTTAACGATATTTTGCAGATTTTTATGCCGAACGGTAAACGCGATAAAAAAGATTTGTTTGAAAATATTACTAAATCAACATCGGATTTTGTAAAAAAGCAGCAGAATCGAATGAATAATCTTGACGAAGAAGGAACAGAAAATGAATAGATTAAAAAAGATTTTTTGTTTTTTCTTTTTGTTTTCTGTTTTGAGCGCAAATTTTTTACAGGCGCAAAGTTCTTTTCCAAACGGGTCAACTTCTGGCAGAACGGAAATGGGAAAAAATATTCGCGTGCCTGAAGTTCCAAATGTAAACATTTCAATTACGCAGCCGCAAACTGGGCGGGAAGTCGCTTTTTCAGTTCGGGTGATGCTTTTATTAACGGTTTTATCGCTTGCTCCGAGCATTTTAATTTTAGTCACTTGTTTTTTAAGATTTTCAATTGTTTTGGATTTTGTAAAAAGGGCCCTTTCCCTTCAGCAGGTGCCACCAACTGCAGTTTTAAACGGAATTGCATTTTTTATGACGCTTTTTGTAATGTGGCCAACTTTTTCTACAATGTACGAAAAATCTTTTAAGCCGATGTCGGAAGGCACAATCACGCTCGAGCAGGCCTATCAGGAAGCAGAAGCGCCGTTACGAGTTTTTATGTACGAACAGATGAATTCTTCGGATTATATTAAAAATTTTATGGCGATGGCTCATCTTCCGCAGCCGAGAACGCCCCAGGATGTTCCGACTTATATTTTAATTCCGTCTTATATTTTGCATGAATTAACGGTGGCATTTAAAATCGGGGTGATTTTGTATATTCCGTTTATAATAATTGATATGGTTGTCGCAAGTATTCTTATGAGTATGGGAATGATGATGCTTCCTCCAGCGCAGATTTCAATGCCTTTTAAGCTTGTTCTGTTCGTTTTGGTTGACGGCTGGAATCTTTTGACGCAGCAATTGTTCGTTTCTGTACTACATTAAAAATTGACTTTTTATGGGAGGGTGTAATAAAAACTTTGCCTAAAATAGCGTCAAAGTTTTTATTCACAAGTTTGCGTTGCAAACTTAATTATTACGGCTCATGAGCCGATTGTACATTCTCATTGCATTACGAATGTACTTAAAAAGTCAAATCAGAAATTGATATTTCTTTATTGACTTTTTATGGGAGGAAAAATGTCTACAATTCAGATTGCAAGAATGATGCAGGAAAGTATCGGGCAGATTTTAACGATGATTTTACCGATTTTGGGTTCTGCACTGGTAGTCGGATTAATTATTTCAATTTTTCAGGCTGTAACTTCCATTCAGGAGCAGACTTTATCTTTCTTACCAAAATTTTTGGTTATTTTAGGAATTTTAGCGTTTTTTGGCGGAGTGATGTTTGGAAATCTTGGCGAATACACGGTTCGTCTTTTTAAAATGATTCCGCAATTAGCAAAATGATATGATTCAGCAGATTTTAAATAACGCCCCGCTATTTTTATTAATTTTCGGCCGCTGTTTAGGAATGATTTTTACACTTCCGCTTTTTTCGACAAGAAGTGTTTCGCGAGTTGCAAAAATCGGATTTGCGGGATTTGTGTCATATCTTTTAATTCCGTTTGCAAATTTTAGCCAATATGGTTCTGTGATTTTGGGCGATGGCGTTTTTTCGCTTTATTACATTTTTTTATTGATTGGCGAAATTTTAATCGGTGTGATAATCGGATTTTATGTTTCAATAATTTTTGCGGCATTCAGTACGGCGGGGCAATTTTTGGCGTTTCAAATGGGATTCAGTGCTGCCAGTGCCTATGATACGCTTTCTCAGGTTGAAAATCCGTTACTCGGTCAATATTTTAATTTTGTTGCGATTTTAGTTTTTTTGCAGAATGAATGGTTTCAAAAACTTTTTATTCAGGGCCTTTCAAACAGTTTAAAATCTTTGAATGTTTTTGGACTGATTGAAAATTCTCAGGCGACTGTAAAATTTTTGCTCAAATCGCTTTCAAATCTTTTTGCTGATGCTCTAATAATTTCGCTTCCGGTGATGGGAACGCTTTTTTTAATTACAGTTTGTACGGGACTTTTGTCGAAGGCCGCTCCGGACATGAATCTTTTGTCGGAAGGGTTCCCGATAATGCTGATTGTTGCGTTTTCACTTTTGTTTTATTTGATGCCAGTTTTGTGCAATTTTTTCGTAAAATCTTTCAACACCGGATTTACAACGTTCATTTCGTTTATAAATTCGTTTTTGCCAGGCGGAAAATAAATGAGTTTTGAAAATATCCATTTGCAGTGGTTTGCTGCTGAAGACGAAGGGCGAACAGAAGAGCCTTCAGAGACAAAACTCAAAAAAGCGCGCGAAGAAGGTCGTATCCCAAAAAGTCAGGATTTAGTTTCTTCGGTTACATTTTTTATTTCAGTTTTAATTTTGCTCGTGTTGGCAAAAGGCATTTTTTCAAGTTGCATAATCATTCTTCGGTTCTTTTTTTTGCACATTGCTGATGAAACTTTTTCGTACAGTCAGATGTGGACCCTTTTTGTTCAGACGATTTTTAGAAGTGGTATTCCGATTGCGATTGTTTGCGTTGTCGGCGGAATTGCGATTAATCTTGTTGAAAATCGCGGATTTTTAATCACTACAAAAAAAATAAAACCGGATTTTTCAAGACTTGTGCCGAGATTTTTGCAGTATTTTAAAAATAAAGTTTTTTCGTCTAAGGGTGCGGAAAATATTTTAATAAAATTATTTAAAGTTATTTTTATCGGATTTGTGGCGTATTTTCTGATTAAAAAAGATATGGAAATTTTGTTGATGGAAATTCAAAACCGCCAGATTTTGGAATGTGTTTCGAGAATCGGGAATATGGTTTTTCAGTTTCTGATGATAATTTCAATTCTTTTTTTGATGCTTGGAATAATCGATTTTTATTTCCAGAAAAGATTTTTTAAACAAGAAATGAAAATGACAAAACAGGAAGTTAAGCAGGAATTCAAAGAAATGGAAGGCGACCCGGAAGTTAAACGATATTTGTCCGAGGCGCAGAAAAAACTTTTGCAGCAGAATATTCCAAAAGCGGTAAAAGAATCTGATGTTGTAATTACAAACCCGACCCATTACGCTGTTTCTTTAAAATTTGATATGGATGTCGATATTTCCCCGAAAGTGACTGCAAAAGGTGTTGACGAAATCGCCCTCAAAATGAAACAGATTGCAAAAGAAAACGATGTTCCGACCGTAGAAAATCGTCCGCTTGCCCGAGATTTGTATGCTTCCACAGATATAAATCAGTCGATTCCGGAAGATTACTGGAGCATTCTTGCAACAATTTACGCTGAAATCGATAAATTTAAAATTAAAAGTTGACAAATCTACTCTATTCATATAAAATCTTAATTAAGAATAATTCTTAATAAGGGGATTCAATGGAAAGGCGAAATACAATTCAAAAAGAATTGGTAAAAAACGCTGTATTTGAATTAAAAAGTCATGTCACTGCTGATGAAGTGTATGAATTTATCAAAAAAAATCATCCGACAATCGGAAAAGGCACAGTTTACAGAAATTTAAAAATTTTAAGCGATGAAGGCGAAATTCTTAAAGTTGAAATTCCTGATGGCCCGGACCGATTTGATTTCACGCTAAAAAAACATTATCACATTGTTTGCATAAAGTGTGGCGCGGTGCTCGATGTTGATGTGCCCGTGATTTCTCAGTTGGAAGAAAAAATTAATACAAAAAATTCAATGCAGATTCTAGGATATGACATTCTTTTTAAGGGAATATGTTCTTCTTGTTCAGGAGCAAGTGAATAAACTGTCAAAGGGGGGGGCAGT
>CAVHIX010000066.1:0-799 GCA_963636135.1 Anaerovoracaceae bacterium | reverse complement strand
GAACAAACAAGTATTCAGGGACACAAACGGAAAAAAATCTTCAGACTGCTTTTGCAGGGGAATCTCAGGCTAGAAACAAGTACACTTATTTTGCTTCAGTTGCAAAAAAAGAAGGCTTTGAACAGATGGCTGCAATCTTTTTAAAAACTGCTGACAACGAAAAAGAACACGCTAAAATGTGGTTCAAGGAATTGTCTGGTTTAGGCGATACAAAAGCGAATTTACAGGCTGCTGCAGATGGCGAAAATTATGAATGGACCGATATGTACGATGATTTTGCAAAAACTGCAGAAAAAGAAGGCTTTTCTCAGCTTGCGGCAAAATTTAGAGCCGTTGGCGAAATTGAAAAACATCACGAAGAACGATACCGTGCCCTTTTGAATAATTTAGAAACTGCCAAAGTTTTTGAAAAAAGTGAAGTTAAAGTTTGGGAATGCAGAAATTGTGGCCACATCGTAGTTGGAACAAAAGCCCCAGAAGTATGCCCAGTTTGTGCTCATCCAAAAAGCTATTTTGAAATCCACGAAGAAAATTACTAATCTTAAAAGTGATTTTGAAATCTGTCATTCTAGGATTTAAAATTTGTCATTTCGGACTTGATCCGGAATCTTAAAATAAAATAGTAATTTTGAATTTAGTTTGGAATCCTAAAAAAAAGATCTGAACTAAATTCAAAAATGAAAGTTAATTCTTTTTAATACTTGAAATTACATTTTTAAAATAATCAGTGTTTTTTTCGTAAATATCTTTGTACGCACTGAAATTTATAATTTCGTTTTTACAGAATTCAACTCTTGTG
>CAVHIX010000065.1:7043-9671 GCA_963636135.1 Anaerovoracaceae bacterium | reverse complement strand
CTGTTGCCCGATTTTTACAACTTCGATTACGCCAACAAAAACTACAAGTGAAGTGGTTTTTATCATTCGTGTGATTAAATTCATACTTAACGGAATTAATGAACGGATTGTTTGTGGAATTATTATGTAAAAAAAGATTTGCCGTTCTGTTAGCCCGATTGCTCTGCCACTTTCGTACTGATGTTTTGGAACGCTTTCAAAGCATCCGCGAACTAAATCTCCCATTTCGGCAGTGCCCCAAAGTGTAAAAACCAAAATTGATGCCGATTCCCCGCTTAAAGAAATATTCAGTGAGCGTTTTAATCCGTAATATGCAACAAAAAGTAAAACTAATTGCGGCATAATTCTCATAAATTCAAGGTAGATTTTGCACACAATCTGAATGATTTTATTTTTTCGTGTCATTAAAATTCCTAAAAAGAATCCTAAAATTACAGAAAAAATTACGGAAACGAGGGCAATCCAAATTGTAACAAGAAGGCCCCCTAAAAGTCGGCTAAAATTTGTTCCGAGCGTTAAAACATTGAACGCTTTTATAATTGCATTAATTGCTTCCGAATTGTGCATATCGTAATCTCCTTTCGGCAAAACTTGCAATTATAGAAATTGGCAACAACAAGATTAAATAATAAATACAGAGTAAAAATAATGCTTCTTCAGTTTTGTAATAAAGCCCGATTAAATCTTTTGCAACGAACATTAAATCGGCGAGGGCAACGGCACTAAAAACGGAAGTCTCTTTTATCAAAAACATAATGTTTGCGCAAAATCCTGGAATTGAAACGGAAAGGGCCTGCGGTAAAATTACATATTTTGTAATCTGCGCGTTGGTAAGCCCGATACATTCGGCACTTTCAATTTGGATTTTTGAAACGCTTTCGAGTGCTGATCTGAAAGTTTCTGCCATGTAACTTCCGCCTAAAAATGTAAGCCCGATTATTGCACACTGAACGGAACTTAATTTTATTCCCATTCGAGGAAAGGCAAAATACAGAAAAAAAAGCTGAATTAAAAGCGGCGTGTTTCGCGAAAGTTCTATATATATGGAAGAAATCTGCTTTAAAATCGGAATTTTGTAATATTTTACGAGTGAACAAAAGAGACCGACTAAAATTGAAAAAAGAATTCCAATGACAGAAAGCTTTAGCGTCAAAAGAGCTGCTTGGTTGTACATTGGAATTACTTGTTTTATAAACGAAAAATCCATTATTTGATTAATTCTTTATATTTTTGTGCAAGTCGTTTTGATTTTTTTGCAGCGAGCCCACAATAATTTGAAGGATGTTCAAAGAATGAAGCAGGATTTTCAACTCCTAATTTTTCGAGCTGCTTTGTAATATCGTTGTATTCTTTTGTGTGAGTTTTTAAAACTTCAAAGAATGATTTTCCAGTTTGTTCAGCTTCGAGAGTGATTTTTCGGATAATTTCGTGACCATCGTTGTATCCGGCTTCGCCTAAAAGAATGTAAGCTGGTTCTGCTAAAACTCCACCACGAACTTTTCCGCCGGCGTTTTCAAGATTTTTTGCCATTCCGTCTTTATCGGCTTGCAATCCTTTTACAACGCTGTTCATTCTGGCAACTGCCATTGTAAAGCCGCTGACATAATCTGCAATAAATCTTTGAGAAGCAGAATTTGTTAAATCACGCTGATGTTCAGAAATCTGATCCATATAGAAAGTTACAACGCGAGGACACATTGCCTTCCACAAAGATTTGACATGTTCGCTGTTCCAAGGATTTCGTTTTTGTGGCATTGTTGAAGAACCAACTTGAGTTGCGGCAAAATATTCAAAAACTTCGCCAATTTCTGATCGCTGTAAATTTCGTAAATCATCAGCAAGATTTGCAATAATTCCGAATGCAACATTCATTTCGAGTAAAAGGCGCAAAACATTTTCTGGTTCAACAAGCTGATTTGAATATTCAGACGGATGAAGGCCTAAAAATTCTGTATAAATTCGTTCGAGTTCTTCTGGGTCTTTTACAATCATTGAAGGACCATTGTAAGAACCAACTGGGCCAGCTAATTTTCCTACAAGCTGATTTGAAAGTTCTTCGATTCTTAAAATTGATTTTCCAAGTCGGCTTACAAATTCTGCAATTGACCAACCGAATGTAATCGGAACTGCGTGCTGACCGTGAGTTCTTCCAACCTGAGGAGTTGCACATTCGCGTTCTGTAATGTCGCAAAGGTAGTGTTCAAGTTTTTTTAATTCTGGGAGAACAACATTTTGAGTAACATCGCGCATTCGGCAAGACAAAGCTGTGTCCAAAATATCTACAGAAGTTGCTCCAAGATGAATTAAAGGCCCAAGCTCAGCATTAACTTTTGTTTTCATAACATTTACAAGGGCACGAATATTGTGTTTTGTTTTTTCTTCTTCAGTGTAAACTTCCTGAGGGTCGATATTTTCTGCAACGCGGTCCAATTCTTTTGCAATTTCGTCTGTTAAAGTTCCGCGGACTTTTAAATGAGCTTTTACAAGAGCGGCTTCACATTTTGCACATGAACGAATTGACGCTTCTTCTGAAATATATTTAGAAAGGCCGTTAAAAGCATCGGCTTCCGACAATGAGTATCTGTGATCGATACAAGACAAATTTTCAAAAATATTACGAGTTTCCAT
>CAVHIX010000065.1:4729-7033 GCA_963636135.1 Anaerovoracaceae bacterium | reverse complement strand
AGCAAAAAAATAATTCAAGGAAAATACAAAAATCTTTTTATTCTATATAATTCTTTATAAAATTTGCCGAAAATATAACAAACTTTTGAATTTTAAAAACAGGATTTTAAAATGAAATATTTTTTCAAAAAATACGAAAAACCTTTTATCGGACTTTTTTTAGCGTTTATTTTTGTTTTTGGAATTTTTCTTTTTAAATTCAGTTACGGATTTTTCTTTGCAAAACAGAATTTTCATTATTTAGAGGATGCTTTTATTGCGGATTGTTCATCTCAATTTGAAGAATATTCTGATTCCTTGAATTTTACAAAAATTGAAAATTTTAAACGCGGAAATTTAAAAGACCGTTCCAAAACCGACGAAGGCAGTTTTGTTTGGATAAAAATTCCTTTTATGTTGCCAGAAGATTTAGTCAATCACGATTTGGGATTTGTAATTCCGTATTTGACTTTTTCTGAAAAAGCGTGGTGCAATGGAAATGTAGTTGGAAGTTTTGGACGATTCCCGCCGAATCAGATTTCAGTTCAGCATCAGGCGCATTTGTATATGCTTCCAAAAGAAATTTTAAATCAATCTCAGGAAAATAATCTGATTTTAAAAGTTTACCTTGAAGGAAATTGCTCGCTTTCGGATAATTTTTTTATTTCTGATTATGAACAGGCCGTTCAGCGTGCAAAAGATTTAACTTGCTTAAATTCCAGACTTTATATGATTTTTGTTGGCGGAATGTTAGGCATATTTTTCATCTTTTTGTTCGTTTTTTTGTGTAATACCGCGAATCGTGAATATTTACATTTTTCTTTGAACGCATTTTTCACCTGCGGATTTGTCTGCACATTTTTTGCGATTGATTTGCCGTTTTACACGAGTATTCCGCCGATTACTCATCTTTTATTTATGAAAATTTTTGGTGCGCTTTTCGTGTTTATGTCGATTTTCTTTTCGGCGTCGTTTTTAGTTTCGTTTTTTAAAGTAAAAGAACCAAAAATTGTAACCTGGATAAGAATTTTTTTACTCGCCGTTGCACTGATTTTAACTTTCATTTCTACAAGTTTTAAAAGTCTTTTAAGTAAAAATGTAATTTTCGCTACTATTGTAGTTTTGATTCTTGCTTACGGAATATTTTTTGTCATTTCGCAATTTTTTAAACCGAATAATAAAAAAAATAAAACTCTGGCGACGGTTTTGCTTCTTTCGCTTGCACCAACTTTAATCGCGCTTGTAATCGACTTAATTGTTTTGCTAAAAGGAAACAATCTTTATATTCCGTATGTTGTAATTTTTGGCTGGCAGATTTCGCTTTTGACGCTCACGCTCGTTTTGGCGTACAGATATATCGAATTAAACTGGCATATTGAAAAAAATAAAATCTTCCTTGAAGGTAAAGTTTCACAAAAAATCCAGGAATTGAAAGATATTAATAAACAACTTGAAAATGCCAATCAGCAGCTTGAACTTGAACGCGAAAAAACTGATGTTGAATTAAATCTTGCTTCTTCAATGCAGAAAAAAATTCTTCCACCGGCGAATAAAATTTTTTCTGGCTGGGATATTTCAATCGTTTATGAGCCGCTTCAAAAAGTTTCCGGGGATTTGTACGATTATTTTGACGATGGCTCAAATTTAAACGGATTTTCGCTTTTTGATATTTCGGGGCACGGACTTTCGGCAAGTATGATTAGCGTTCTTGTAAAAAATATTATCAGAAAAAATTTCCTAGCCGGATTAAAAGATTCTCTTTCTTCAGAAGAAATTCTTGAAAAAATCAGCAGTGAAATTTCTGAAGAAAAGGGCGATGTTGACAATTATTTAACGGGAATTATTCTTTCAATAGAAGATTTTACAAAAACTCGCGAATGTAAAATTCATCTTGCAAATGGGGCGCATCCTTACCCGATTTTGTATAGGGCCGCTTCCGAAACTACAGAAGAAATTTTTTCTGAAGAAGACCATTTTGGCGCCGTTGGAATCAAAGATATTGAAGTTTTGTTTTCTAAAAGCGATTTTGATATGGCGGTTGATGATATTTTGGTTTTGTTCACGGATGGTTTGGTTGATTCTGAAAATGAAGAAAAAGAATCGTTTGGAAGAGAAAAAATTAAAGAAATCGTGGCAGAAAATTCTCAAAAATCCGCACAGGAAATCGTAGGTGCTTTAAAAAATTCTTTAGTGGATTTTATTTCGCCTTTAAAATTTCAGGATGATGTAACAATCGTTGTTATGAAAAGAATTTAAATCCTTGCTTTTTGGAATAGAAATTTGTAAATTTGTTTAAAATTCAATTTTAGGGGCAAAAAATGAAAG
>CAVHIX010000065.1:0-4719 GCA_963636135.1 Anaerovoracaceae bacterium | reverse complement strand
CTTTTAAAACACATGGTTCTTGCGCGCGAACAATTTCTTTTGAAAGCAAAGATGATGTAATTTCAAATATTCAGTTTGACGGTGGCTGTAATGGAAATTTAAAAATGATTTCAAAACTTTTAGACGGAATGAAGGCCGACGAAATCGCTAAAAAATGTTCCGGAAATATTTGCGGAATGAAAGGCACAAGCTGCGCCGATCAACTTGCAAAAGCTATGTTAGATCAAGAATAAAAAGCGTTAGGTGCTGTTTAAGATGTGTCATTCCGGACACAGGTCCGGAATCTTAAACAAACATTTTTTTGATTTTTTCCTGGTAAATTTCGTTGATTTTGTAGCGGATTATGCCTTGTTTTGGTGAAAGTTCTTTTCCCACTTCGAACGGTTTTTGCAAAAATTCAAATCGTGCAACTTTTTCAAAACTTTTAAATCCTGTTTTTGCATTTATAAGATTTTCAATTTCTTTTTGATAAAAATTTCGCACTTCATCTGATTTTAAAATTTCTTCTGTACTGCCAGAAATTTGGTTTTGTTTTGCAAAATTATTTAACGCATCAAAATCCGGGAGAATTAACGCCCCAAGATTATTTTGGTCTTGTCCTACAACGATTGCAAGCGAAATGTAAGGAGATTCGCAAAGTTTGTTTTCAATTGGGAGCGGTTCAACATTTTCCCCGGACCTCAAAACAATCGTGTCTTTTACTCGGCCTTTAATCATAATGTCGCCGTTTACAGTTTTTACGACTAAATCGCCAGTGTTAAACCATCCTTCATCGTCTAAAACTTGTGAAGTAAGGTCTGGGCGCTTGTAGTAGCCTTTCATGATGTTCGGGCCCTTTACATATAAAACGCCTTTTTCGCCTGCTGAACAGATTTTTCCTTCTGGAGTAACGATTTTGCTTTGTGCGTACGGAAGAACAGGCCCAATCGTTCCCATAACTGGTTTTTGAGTATTTCGAATGCAGCACATTGGGGCAGTTTCCGTTAATCCGTAAGCTTCAACAACTTTTAATCCGATTGCTGAAAAGAATTTGTCCAAATAATACGGAAGTCCGCCGCCACCTGAAACGCCGATTTTAAAATTCGACCCTAAAAGTGATTTTATTTTATTGAAGAAAAATTTGTTTCCTAAGGTTTTAATTGGAGTTAAAAACACAACCGGAACATAAAATAGATTTTTTACGCCTTTATACAAAAATGATTCCGGAGTAATTCTGTTAGTCTGATTATTTAATTCGTCCAAGAATTTTTTCAGCGCCTCAGATGCCCAGCGGGTAAAGCTAAACATCATCGAAGAAAGCTGTCCTTGTTTGTTAATCAGTTTTATCATGTGATTGTAAATTGATTCCCAAATTCGAGGAACGCAGCAAATACATTCCGGATTTACAGCTTTAAAATCGGCTAAAATTACAGTTCCCACTGGTTTTGAATAAGTTAGGATTGCAAGATTGTAAATTAAAAGATATTCGATAAATCTTTGGTAAACATGCCAAACCGGAAGAACGCATAAACATTTGTTTCCAGGCTTAAACTGAAGCTGTTTTGACATTTCTTCAAGCTGACAGATAAAATTTTTGTGCGAAAGTTCAACGCCTTTTGGAGTTCCTGTTGTGCCAGAAGTAAAAATTATTGTTGCGTTTTCAGTTTCTTGCGCGCTTTCAATAAAATCTGTGATTAAAGTTGGATTTTTTTGTAAAACTTTTTTTCCGTTTTCAAGGATTTTGTCGTAAGTTAAAAAATTAATTTTTCTTTCGTTTTTAAAAGATTCTAAAACTTCATCAGTTGAACTGTTTTCTACTATTATAATGATATTTTTTATCTTTGGTAGTTCATCGATTTTCTGTAAGATTTTTTTAAGATTATACGAAGAATCAACAATGACCGTTTTACAATCTGCAAAATTTAAAATATATTGTAAATCTTTTGCCGTAGCTTCACTTCCGCGTGGAATGTCGGCACAACGAAGGGATAAAATTCCGAGACTGCAAACGAGCCATTCTTTTCGGTCATCGCAAATTAATCCGATATTTGAAAAAGGCCTTTCCCCTAAATCGTACAGGCCCGCAGAAAAATTAATCATATTTTCATAAAATTCAGCGTATGTTACAGGGCAAAAAATTCCTCTTTTGTTTTTACTAAGTTGAATCTGATTTTGTGGAAAATTTTTGTAGTTCTGACAGATTAATTGAGGTAAAGTTTTGAACATAGCCCCTCCTGCGTTGCGTTGAAAGAAAAAAACTTGATTAAATAATAATTTTATTATGACGAAATTTAAAAAAATGTCAATATAAACTGAATTTCCTAAAATAAGCGAATAATCGTAAGGTTTTCAACTTTTCATTTTGTAAAGATTATGTTAAAATTAGAAACCAAGTTAAAAAGTTAAATTGGAGAAAAAATGAACGATCACGACATAAAAAACGAAAAAATTCTTTCACAAGGAGAAAATAAAATTTCTTTGCAATTTATAATTCCAGAAACAAGCGATTTTTTTGATGGACATTTCCCGGAATTTAAACTTTTGCCGGCAGTTGCCCAATTTGAAATTATCACACGATTTTCAAGAAAATATTTTAAAACTCAGCGTTATATTCCTTCCATTAAAAGAATCAAATTTTCAGCTCCAATCAGACCAAATTCTAGTATCCGATTAGATTTAACAAATAATGTTTCAAAAGGTTCAGTTTCTTTTAGTATGCAAGATGCTCAAAATGCTGAACATGTTTATTCTTCAGGTTCGTTTTCAGTAATTCCAGAATAATATGAAATATGCGTTTGTAATTCCAGTTTACAATCACGGTTCGACTTTAAAAATTGTTATTGAACAGCTTTTAAAATTTAACTTTCCGATTATTGTTGTAGACGACGGAAACGATCAAAAAAACAAAGATTTCATTCAGGCTTCTCAAAAAGAATTTAATTTAGTTACAGTTGTTACGCGGCCTAAAAACGGCGGAAAGGGCAAGGCGATGTGCGATGGGGTTTTAAAGGCCTATCAAATGGGGATAACGCACATTTTTCAAGTTGATTCAGATGGTCAGCACGATTTAAGCCGGGTTGAATATTTTTTACAGAAATCTGAACAAAATCCGGAAGCTGTAATTTGCGGCTACCCTGAATATTTAGACGATGCCCCAAAAAATCGCGTTAATGGCAGAAAAATTGCAAACGGTTGGGTTCATGTTGTAACTCTTTCAAAAAATATAAAAGATGCTTTAATCGGATTTAGAATTTATCCGGTTTTGCCATATTATTCTATTTTAAAGCACCACGCTATCATCGACAGCCGAATGGGATACGATATTGACATTTTAGTTCACTTAAGCTGGAAAAATGTAAAAATCATAAACGAATCTGTAAAAATAAATTACCCAATCGATGGAATTTCAAACTTTAGAATGGTTCGCGACAATATCAGAATCGCCCTTACATATACGCGGCTTTGCCTTGGAATGATTGTGCGGCTTCCTGTTTTGCTTATCCAAAAATTAAAGGCTAAAAATGAAAACTAAAGAAGAACTTTTGCATTGGGCTGATGAAAAAGAAGTCGTTTCCTCGAATAAACCGCTTTTGTTTTTGTTTTCAATGTTGCAAAAACTCCCTAACTGGCTATTCTTTTTGTTCATTTATCCGATTGCATTTTTCTTCTATATATTTTCAAAACGCGGAAGAGTTGAATCTAAAAATTATCAAAAACAATTAAAACAATATACGAATGGTTTGTCGCCAAAAAAAATCAGTCCTTTCAAGCAGATTTTGTCATTTTCTTTTTGCGTTGTAGAAAAAATGGCTGGCTGGCTTGGAAATTTCCACTACGACGAACTTATAACGCATGATGACGATTTAAAAAATCTTCAGACTCAACTTGAAAATGGAAAGGGGGCCCTTTTAATTGGTTCGCATTTGGGGAATATTGAACTTTTGCGCGGTCTTTCGAGTTTTGGCGAAGATGGCGTGAATAAAAAAATTTCAATTACAACGATAATGGAATTAAAATCTACGGAACAGTTCAATAAAACGCTCCAGGAAATTAATCCGAATGTGAATTTTCAGGTTGTAGATCCAAGCACAATCGGAATAAATTCGATTATCGAATTCCAGGAACAGATTGAAAATGGCGGACTAGTTGTAATTACCGGCGACAGAACGAGTGCAAAAGCTAGAAGTAGGGTAATCCGTCAAAAATTTTTAGGAAAAGACGCAGATTTTCCGTATGGAGTTTTTGTCTTGGCAACGCTTTTAAAGGCCCCAACTTATTACATTTTTGGTTTGCGGGAAAAAACTTCAATGCTGAATCCGAAATATAATATTTTTATTGAAAAATCCAATATTGATTTTAAAAATTCTAATCAAAAACGGGAAGAAAAAATTACTTCGCTTTGTACGGAATTTGTTCAAAAGTTAGAAAAATTTTGCATTAAATTTCCTTATCAGTGGTACAATTTTTATAATTTCTGGCTTTTGGCAAAATAGATTTCACAGGTTTATAAAAAAGTTTTAAGATTTATTTCTGCAATTTCAATACTTCTTCCAAAGAAAGGCCTGTACACTTTGCAACAAGTTCTGCCGCAACTCCATTTGCAAGAAAGTTTTTTGCAGTTTCAATGGCTTTTTCAGTTTGACCTTCTTTTAACGCTTCAGCTCGGGCTTCTTTTACTTTTGTTTCTATCTTTTCTTTAGCCATTCCTTCCGCTATTTCCGGTGCCCGTTTTTTAGCAAT
>CAVHIX010000064.1:5261-9709 GCA_963636135.1 Anaerovoracaceae bacterium | reverse complement strand
CGATTACAATTTTAGCCTCGATTTCCCGGAAGGATTTTTTTTAGAAGGCAGCACTCAGGACAAAAAAACTTTTCTTTTTTCAAATAAAAAAATTCCTGTGACGATTGTTTTAAAAGTTTTTCCTGAACAAAATGCAAAATCTTCCCTTGAAACGACGCTTCAAAAACTTTCTGCATCTGGTGAAATTGCCGATTTTATCTGGAACGAAAAAAATTGTTCTTTCAGTTTTTTTGAAATGAATATTTCCGGGAATAAAAATAAAAGTTCGGGGTGGGCACTTTCTTCATTTATTGAAAAATCAAATTCTTCAGTTGTAATTTTAACTTACACTGACGAAAAAAATTTAGCATCTTCACAATGCTTTTTCTTTTCTATTTTAAATTCTTTAAAAATTGATGAAGAAGATTCTTTTAAATGCGGGCCGATTATCGATTTTACATTTCCTCAAAAAAATAAAATCCCGGTTTCTGTGAAAATTAACCAAAAAGAAATTAAAAGTTCAATTTACGAAGAAGATGTGGCCGCCTCAAGATTTTTAATTGACACAGAATATTCAGTTTTGAAAAATTACGCCAACGACGAAAACTGGAAAGAAGCATGGAAACGCTATTACCGCTCGCTTTACCGCGACACCCGTGGCCGAATTAAAAATTTTACGAACGATGTTTATTCCGTTTTGTATAAAGATTTAAAAAAACAGAACTCGAAAAATATGCGCTACGATTTGAACAAAATGCTTTTATCGTGGGTTCAAAATCTTTCGTACGGAAGGGAAAATAATCCAAATGGGGCAGATTTTTCTTCAATTCCGCAGATTTTAACCGGCTCTATTTCTGATTGCGATTCAAGAAGTCTTATGCTTTGTGCAATGTTAAATCAGATTGGCGTGGAATCAGTTTTGTTCGTTAGCAATGAATACCACCACGCAGTTTACGGAAGTTATATAAATCCTGCAAGTGCAAGTGAAAACGCAAATATTATAATAGAAGAAAAACCGTTTTTGCTCTGCGAAACAACAAAAAAAGGACTAAATCCCGGCCTGATTGCAAGCGATATGAATCAGACTGAAAAATGGATTCCCGTAACTTTTTAGGCTATTTTACAAATAAATCGTAAATTTCACGAGGATTTTGAGCGTTTTTTACAGATTCCAAAAATTCTTTATTTCTGAATTTTTCTGAAAATAATGAAAGAACTTTTAAATAATACGGATGCTGATTATAACTTGCCGCAATCATTACTAAAAGTGAAACTGGAACATCGTCAAAACTCTGAAAATCTTCGATTGGAGTTTTACAAAGGCCAACGGCACAAACTAAATCTGTAACGGAATTTAATCTTACATGCGGAATTGCGATTCCCCGACCGATTGCAGTGCTCATCAATTCTTCGCGTTTTAAAATCGATTTTTCTAATTCAACTTCGTCTTTAATTTGAGGGGCAGTGTTTAAAACGCCACAAAGTTCAATCAAAGCATCGTGTTTTGTAGCCTGATTTATAAAAACTACCCTATTTGGAGAAAGAATATTTTTTATGTTGATTGGTTCGTCTTTTTGCTGATTTGATGAAGAAAGTTTTTCATTTACCCAGCGCTCAACTTCAGATTTTTTAAAACGCCAGACAGTTCCAATTTTACCAGCAGGAATTTCACCTTTTTGAGCCCAATCATAAACCGTTCGCTCTGAAACTCTTAAATATTTTGCAACTTCTTCGATTGTAAGAATTTCGTCACCCATTTTAAACTCCAAACTAACTTTTTTCTGTAATTTTGCATTATTTGCGTTATTTTGTCAATATTTTGCAATAAACTGAAACAGATTGAAAATAATGTTAAATTTTTCCATAAAAACTGCAATCTTGACGGGAGAGAATATATTTTATAGAATGAAACATTATGAAAATCAAAAAAGCTCAATCTTTTTATGTTATTCTGGCTATAATTCTAACAATTTTATATATAATTTTTGCGATTAAACCGCTCCAAAAAGAATTTTTATTCACTCCGGAATGGAATATTAATGTTTCAAGCCCGGAAATAAAAGAAAATCCGCAAAATCTTCCGCTGCAATATTTTAAACTTGGTCAATCTGCGGGATATTTTACAGAAGACGGCAAAGTTACAAACTTTTTTACATTTCCGTTTAAAACTTCAATTTCAAATTCTTATTACACTTGCTACAATTCTAATAATACAAAAACCAATTTTTTCACTCCGGATGCAAAAAAAGCAGGCGCAATTTCAGAAACGGGATTTCCATTTATAAGCGAAGATAAAATTTTTGTATTCTTGCCAGGCGGAAGTTCATTTGTAATGTGCGACCAAAACGGAAGCAAAAAATGGGAACACGACGCAATTTTTCCGATTACATCATTTTCTTCAACAAAAAACGCAATTATCGCGGGATATGCCGACGGTTCTGTAATTCATTTTGACAATGACGGACAGATTTTGCAAAATTTTCAGCCAGGGGGAAGCGATTATCCGGTGATTTTAGGCGCTTCAATTTCTAACGACGGGCTTTACATCGCATGTGTTTCAGGATTAAACAAGCAGCGATTTACACTTTCAAAAAAAGAAAATAATCAGACAAAAATAATTTTTCACGAATATTTTTCAAAAGATTCAAATTTACAGCAGATTGTAAAATTTTCTTCCGATGATAAATTGTGTTTTTTCACTTCAAAAGAATTTGCAGGAATCGTTGACATTCAAAATAAAAAATCGCTTCACATTCCAATTTTCGGGAACGCAATCAGCCTAAAAGAAACGGATGAAAATTTCATTCTTCTTACAAAAAATCAAAAAAAATATTCAGTTTATGTTATCGAAAAATTTTCAACTTTGACCGGAAGTTTCAATTTTGAAGCCTCAAGTGCCTTTATCGAAACAAACGGAAACAATCTTTATGTTGGAAAAAACGACACGATTTCAAAAATCAAAATCTCAAAAGAATAATAGGAATAAAAATGAAAAAATCTCTTCTCGCAATTTTAATTTCTTCTTTATTTTTTACAAATCTTTTTTCATTCGGCTGGCCACAGGAACAAATAGTCGAATCTGATTCATTTTATTCATATTTTGGGCAGCTTCGCGGAAACACAATCAGCAATTCCTTGATTTTTGCCGATCCTTCAGAAGTTAAAGCGTGCGAAGACGGATATTTAACGCTTTTTATAAAAGACCAAAACGATGATTCAGATTTTTTCCCATCAACACTCGGAAATGCAGTTTTAATTTCTCATTCTGATTCGCTGATGACAATTTACGCAAATCTCGATGAAGGAAGCATTTCAAATCAGATTTACGACACAACACAAATTTCTGAAGGGACTGTTTTGGGGCTTCCGGGCACTTCCGCATGGCAACAGGGCCGTTCTTCACTGGAATTTCAAGTTGTTGACACTGAAAAAAATATTTCTATAAATCCGCGACTTTTAATGCCTCGAGTCGGAAAAGAACTTGCTCTTTCAGTTTCTGAAGTAAAAATTCAAAATGTTAAAAATGGAAGAATTTACAGTCTCCCGGAAACTCAATCGCTTTCGTCGGGAACTTACCGCGTTTTCAGAAAAAGACAAACTGTTTCTTCACCTTTTAAAACCGCTCTTTCTTTAAACGGAACTGTCGTTGATTCAATTTCGTTTGATCTTTTGCGGCTCACGGAAGGATTAATAAGCGCGACTGGCAAAAAAAATTACATAAAATCGCAAATTTATCCAAATGAAACGCTAAATCTTGTAGGCGAAGTTTCCCTTCCGCCTGGAAAAAATACTTTAAAATTAACGGCTATCGACATTCTCGGAAAACAATATTCTCAAAGTTTTACAATAACGGTGTGGTAAATGAAAACAAACATGATTTTATCGGCTTCTGGCTGGCGAAAAGTTTTTGCGATTTCTGGCGACGAACAAGACAGAACAACTTTAATTGGCGAAGAAAATATTGCCCTTTCAATAATTGCGGCAAAAGTTTTTTCAGATTACATTAAAAATCAGACAAAAAAAGAAAATCCAACTGTAATTTTAGGAATGGATTCGCGCCCAACAGGAAGTGCAATCTGTGAAGCGTGTATAAAATCGTTCATTTCGCAAAATATTGAGGTTCATTTTACGGGAATAATCGCGGCCCCAGAAATTATGGCTTATTCCCGGGCAGCAGACGGATTTATGTACATTTCCGCAAGTCACAATCCAATCGGGCACAACGGAATTAAATTCGGTTTGAGTTCCGGGGGAGTTTTAAATAAAGAAGAAAATGCGATTTTAACAAAAGATTTCACCGATTTTACAGAAAATGAAAACGCAAAAGAAAAAGCATTTGCAATAATCGAAAATCTTCCAGAATCAAAAATCGATGAAATTTACAAAAATCAGAAAAAATACAAATCAGAATCGCTTGCTTCATACAAATCATTTTTAGAAGAAACAATTTCCGGAACAAAAAATAAACA
>CAVHIX010000064.1:0-5251 GCA_963636135.1 Anaerovoracaceae bacterium | reverse complement strand
AAAACAAAAACTTTCACAAAAAAAACTTGGCGTTGTATGCGATTTTAACGGTTCAGCCCGCTCAGTTTCTGTTGATAAAGAATTTTTTGAAAATCTTGGAATAAATTTTTACGCGATAAACGATAAACCGCAAAATATTGTTCACGAAATCATTCCGGAGGCAGAAAATTTAATTTATGTTGCCCAGGAAATGCAAAATCTTCAAAAAAAAGGCAAAATAGACGCGATTTTAGGTTATATGCCAGATTGCGACGGAGACCGCGGAAACATTGTTTACTGGAACGAAGAACAAAAAAAATCGAATATTTTAAAAGCCCAGGAAGTTTTCAGTCTTTCAGTTTTGTCGGAATTGCTGTTTTCACTTTATACAAAAAAAGAAAATTGTGCTGTCTGCGTAAATTGCCCTACTTCCCTCCGAATCGAAGAAATTGCTCAAATTTTAGGGGCAAAAGTTTTTCGAGCCGAAGTTGGAGAAGCAAATGTCGTAAACTTAGCGTGCGAAAAACGCCTTCAAGGATTTAATATCCGGATTCTCGGAGAAGGCTCAAACGGCGGAACGATTACTCACCCTTCTGCGGTGCGCGACCCGATTAACACAATTTTTGCGCTCATAAAACTTCTTACAATAGAAGAAATGTATGAAATCTGGTGTAAAAAATCAAATCACATTTTTGAAAAAAATTACAATCTCGACACGATTTTTAAAACTCTTCCAAAATATTGCACGACCGGCGTTTCAGAAAAAAGAGCGATTTTAAAAATCAAAACTCAAGACCACGCAGAATTAAAAAAGAGATTTCAAAATCTTTTCAATCAAAGTTGGGAACAAAAAAAATCTGAATTAAAACAGAAATACAATATTTTTTCATTCGAAGGAATAATTACAAACGGCACGAAAGAAACTAAAAATGTTTCAGACTGGTCTTTAAGTCAAAAAGGCGGCCTAAAAATTCAGTTTTATGATGAAAAAAATCTTCCGGTTGCATTTATTTGGATGCGCGGAAGTGGAACTGAACCCGTATTTAGAATTTTATGCGATGTAAAAGATTTCGGAGACGAAGAAAAAACTAAAAATGAAGAAAAATCCCTCCTTGAATGGGAAACTGAACTTTTAACAAAAGCCGACAATTTATAAATTTTTTAAGGAAAATAAAATGCTAAACGAAATAAAAAAAGCCATTCTTTCAGGAATAATGATTTCAATCGGAGGATGCGTTTATCTTTCTTCAATTCATCTTGGATACAGCTGGTTTGGGGCCATTTTGTTCTCTGCAGGGCTTTATACAATTTGTCAGTACGGATTTAATCTCTACACCGGAAAAGTTGGCTATATCGCCTTTCATTTTTCTGATTTTTCGTACATAAAACTCGTGCTTTTAACGCTAATTTTCAATCTTCTCTCCACATATTTAATCGGAATTTTGTGCGGATATGCTTTTCCTCAAATCCAGGAAGAAGCTGCAAAAATTTTTGCCTTAAAATTGCAAAAACCGCTTTTAAAACTTTTTATTTCTGGCATTTTCTGCGGAATTTTAATGTATCTTTCAGTTGACACTTGGAAGGCCGGAAGCAAAATCGGTTGTTTTCTGTTTATTCCCGTTTTCATTTTAAGCGGATTTGACCACTCGATTGCAAATTCTTTTTACAACGGCGCTGCAAACGGATTTTTAAACGCTTTCACTCTTCAAAATTTATGGATTTTTATTGTTGTAATTTTAGGAAATGCCGCCGGCGGAATGATTGTTCCGCTTTTAACTAGAACATTCAAAAAAGAACAAAATGAGAATAAAAATTAAAGCAAAAAAATGAAATTATCTTTATTAAAAAGGCAAAATTTTATATAATCAATTCGATTTTGAAAAAAAATCTCAGGAGCGCTAAAGATGGACAAAGTTGAAATCTTAAAAAAAGCAAAAGAATATATTGCATCAGAAAAAGATGAAAGATTTAGAAAAGAGGTAGAAGATTTAATCGCAAAAGACGATTTTAAAGAACTCGAAGACAGATTCTACCAGACACTCGAATTTGGAACTGGCGGATTACGCGGAATTATGGGTGGCGGAACAAACCGTATGAACACTCTGGAAATCAACCTTGCAACTCAAGGTCTTTCAAATTATGTAATCAAGGCTTTCCCGGAAAAGGCAAAAAATGGAACTTTAAGTGCAGTAATTGCATACGATTCAAGAAATAATTCAGATGTTTTTGCAGAAGCGACTGCATTAATTTTTGCAGCAAACGGAATTAAAGCATATCTTTTTAGCGGTTTACGCCCTACTCCAGAACTTTCATTTGCAATCAGATATTTTAAGGCAGACACAGGAGTTGTTGTTACAGCTTCTCATAACCCAAAAATCTACAACGGTTACAAAGCTTATTGGAACGATGGTGCCCAGGTAATCGAACCGCACGATGTTGGAATCATTGAAGAAGTAAATAAAGTTAAAACTGTAAAAACAATTTCAAAAGAAGAAGCTCTAAAATCTGGCAAACTTGTAATTATCGATTCAGAAATTGATGAAAAATACTGGCAGATGTGTAAAGCTCAGCTTTTCCGCCCAGATTTAATCAAAGAGTACGCTTCAAATGTAAATGTTGTTTACACTCCTTTACACGGAACTGGTGCAATGCATGTAGAAAAAGTTTTAGGCGATTTAGGCTTAAAAGTAAAAACAGTTCCAGAACAGCGCGAACCAGATGGAAACTTCCCAACTGTAGAAAAGCCAAATCCAGAAGAAAAACCGGCTATGAAAATGGCTGTAGAATTAGGAAAATCTACAAAAGCAGATTGTGTAATGGCAACTGACCCTGATTCAGACCGATTCGGAACAGCATTCCCAGACAAAGATGGAAATTTTGTTCTTCTTTCTGGAAACCAAATGGGCGCCCTTTTAATGGAATATGTTTTCCTTTCTCGAAAAGAATTAGGCCGCTTAAATCCAGGTTCTTACTGCGTTCGTTCAATCGTAACATCCCCTTTTGGCGACGCTATTTGTAAAAAATATGGCGTTGAAATGATTGAATGTTTAACAGGATTCAAATGGATTGCCGCTGTTGAAGCCGAACGAGAAGCTAAAAATCAAGGCGAATATGTTTTTGGTCTTGAAGAAAGCTACGGTTACAAAATCGAAAAAGAAGTAATGGATAAAGATGGAGTTTCTGCCGCTGCAATGTGTGCTGAAATGACAATGTACTGGAGATCAAAAGGAAAGTCTCTCTTAGAACATCTCGACGACATGTACAAAGAATTCGGCTACTTTGAAGACAGAGCAATTTCTAAAAACTTCCCAGGAATGGAAGGCGTTTCAGTAATGAAAGGAATTATGCAAAAACTCCGCACAGAAGGATTGAAAACTCTCGGTGGCAAAAAAGTTTTAAAAATCCGCGACATTCAGACTTCTGTTTCATACGATCCATACAATCCGAATGCAAAAGAAAGCGTTAATCTTCCAAAAAGCAATGTTCTTCAGTTCTTCCTTGAAGGTGGCACAATCGTTTCTGCCCGCCCGTCTGGAACTGAACCAAAAATCAAATTCTACATCAACACAAAAACTGAAGTTGGTGGAGCAAAATGCGATGGTTGCTTAAAAGCAGCAAAAGATGAAGCAAAATCTCTCTGCGACTCAATCGAAAAAGATATTAACAAAATCTTAGATGACGCTTCAAAATAAATTCATAAAAGATTACAGAAAGTTGTTCTGTCTTTTAAAAGATGGGACAACTTTTACTGCAATCGACACTGAAACTACTGGTCTTTCTTCACAAACTGATCGAATTATTGAAATTGGGGCTGTTAAATTTAATAAAGACGGTCTTATTTCAGAATTTTCAAAACTTATTAATCCAGAAAGACCGATTCCATTTTCGTCTACACAGATTCATCACATAACTGATAAAATGGTTCAAAATGAACAGCCAATAAAAAATATTTTTCCGGATTTTTTAGATTTTTTAGGCGATTCAGTTTTAATCGGGCACAATGTAAATTTTGATCTACGATTTTTAAACGCAGAATTAGAGCGAAACGGTTTTTCCGAAATCGAAAATTCTGTAATCGACACTTTACGCCTTTGCCGATGGACTTTTCCTAACCTTGAAAAATATAATCAGGTTTTTATGGCAGAAAAATTCAATCTTCAAATAAAAAATGCCCACAGAGCATTTGATGACGCTTTTATCTGCGGGCAAATTTTCTTAAATTGTATAAAAAGTTCTGCACAATTGCAAAAAATATAAATTATCCGCGTGGAGCCGTTGCAGGGTCGATCGGTTTTCCATTTTTAAATACCATAAACTTAATGGAAGATTCCTTTCCTTTACCTGTAATTCCGATTTCACTTCCAGAAAGAAGATAATCGCCTTTATTTACAGAAACTTTTTCTAATCCGGAATATGAATAAATTAATCCGCCAGTTTTCGACTGAATGAACACAACTTCGCCAAATCCTCGGTAAACGCCAGTGTACATTACAGTGCCTTCGCGAACAATTTTTACGCTTTCGTTGTCTTTTCCGGTTAATAAAACGCCACTAACTTTTCCGCTGATATTTTTTACTTTCGGATTAGACAAAGGCCATACCACATTTTTTGAAGAATTTTGAACATTTTCAGATTTTGAAGAAGAACTTTTTTCTTCTTTCTGACTTTTTTCTTGAGATTTTATATTTTCTTTTTTTGAAATATTTTCAGTCTTTTTTTGCGGAACTAAAATTTCCTGCCCGATTTTCAAAGTTGAAGACGAATCCATCTGATTTAACGACATCAAATCCGCAACCGAAATTTCGTATTTTTTTGAAAGCGCATACAAAGTGTCACCTTTTTGAACTTTATATTTTTGCGAATCAACTTTTGATTTTTCAGTTTTTTGTACAGAATCAGATTTTTTTTGCGTTAAAGTTACGGCATTTAAAATATTTGCAGACGGAATTTGTAACTTCTGCCCGACTTTTAAAACATCATTTTCAGAAAGATTATTTGCAACCCGAAGTTCATTCACCGTAATTTCGTATTTTTTACTCAGAGAATAAAGCGTGTCCCCTTTTTGAACAATGTAAACCGAATCAGCAAACGAAAAACTGCAAACAAAAAGCAAAATAAACAAAAAACTGTAAATTTTCAAAAAAATATTTCTCATACCGCTATTATCGGAAGAAATTTTATTTTTTTTACTATTTTATTATATCTCGAAAAAGATTTCCAACATCAATCCCGTTAATTTTTGAATCTTCATCATAAGTGCTAAGCATTCCGT
>CAVHIX010000063.1:0-9739 GCA_963636135.1 Anaerovoracaceae bacterium | reverse complement strand
AATATTCCGGCGGAAACTGTTGCTGAATGTACAGGCCTTTCTTTAGAAGAAGTGTTGAAATTGCAGAAATAAATCTTAAGACTTTTTATTAGGCGTTCTTTAGATTTTTGTGCAGGCAGCCGCCGTCTTCTGATTTTACCGACAAACTTTCTGCCCTGATTGAACGCGTAAAAACCAACCCGCAATGGAGGCACCGCTATATGACATGGGAACAGGAAATGAAAATTCAAGCAAAAATCCTTGGGCAGGAACTCGCAGAAGAGATTGTTAAAGAACGGGTACCTAAAATAGCGGAAGAACTTGGACAAAAAATTGGCCAGAAGATTGGGGAAGAGATTGCAGAGAAAAAAGTTATTGAAACTGCTAAAAAACTACTTTCCAAAAATATTCCTGCGGAAACTGTTGCTGAATGTACGGGCCTTTCACTTGAGGAAGTCTTGAACATTTTTAATCGTTAGAATAAAATCATTTTTGCGAGGTAAACTTTATGACAAAACTTGGAACTTTCTTTGTAGGTGCCGCTTGTGGTGTAATTGCCTACAATATTGTTAAAACACCTGCTTTCAAAAAAGCTTGTGCTAGCGTTATTGGTAAAGGATTACAATTAAAAGACGATGCTGTTGCTTTTGCTGAATCTGTAAAAGAAGATGCACAGGACATCGTTGCAGAAGCTAAATATAAAAACGCTGCTGCAAAAGCGTAAATCGCTCTAGCAGGAATACAAAATATTCCAATCTATATTCATATATTCCTGCTATTTAGTTTTTAAGGCTCGATACATGAATATAACAGTACATCATTCCATTCCCGGAAGAATCAGACTTCATTACAATTTATCAGAAATTACACAGAATCAGGCGGTTTTAGCTCAAACTTTGATTGCTGTTCAAGAGGGTGTTCGTGACATTTCTTTGAATGCTGAACTTGGTTCCTTTTTAATCGTTTATAATCAAAATCAGATTTCAGAATCAGAAATTTTAAATCTTTTTAAAGCTTTAACAGAAAAATATCTTTGCGATGAAGAATTATTAAAATCTGTTGCAAATATTCCACCACAGGAAAGTTTGGTTCCAGTTTTTATAGAAACTTTTTTAGTTCATTTTGCAAAAAAACTTTTACCCCTCCCGCTTCGAACTATTCTCCTTGTAAAAAATATTATTCCGCGAATTTTTAGTGCTGTTGAGCGAATTTCGGAAGGCACTTTGTTCAGTACGGATTTACTTGATGCGACTGCCCTTACAGTTTCAGCGTTAAGCGGAAATAGAAATACAGCTTCTTCAATTTCAACGCTGCTTTCTATGGGCGAACAAATCGAAGAAATTACGCGCCGACAATCTTACGGAAATCTTGCACAAACACTTTTAACTATAAATGATGATGTTCATGTTATAAAAGGTGGCGAAGAAGTTATTTTGCCTTCCGGTGCGGTTCAAAAGGATGATTTAATCATTGTTCGTGAAAATTCTGTGATTCCTGCCGATGGAATTGTTGAAAAAGGCGAAGGATTAGTAAATCAATCTAGCATTACCGGCGAATCTCTTCCTGTAGAAAAAAAGCAGAATAATTCAGTTTTTGCAGGCACTCTTTTATGCGAAGGCGAACTTTATATCCGCGTTATAACTTCCGGGAAAAATACAAAAGTTCAAAATATTATCCAAATGATTGATAATTCGCAGAATTTAAAAGCGGCTAGTCAAAAACGAAGCGAACGATTTGCAGAAAAAATCGTGCCTTTCAACTTTTTGGTTACGGGCCTTACATATTTCTTTACGCGAAACATTACAAAAACAATTTCTACACTGATGGTCGATTATTCGTGTGCAATGAAACTTTCGGCTCCGATTGCGGTTTTATCTGCTATGAAAGAAGCGACTTCATATGGAATTTCTGTAAAAGGCGGAAAATATCTTGAAGAAGCCGCAAATGCCGATACAATCGTTTTTGATAAAACTGGAACACTCACTTTTGCAACTCCAACGCTAGAAAAAATTTACGCAATGAAAGGATTTTCAGAAGACGAAGTTTTAAAATGGGCTGCCTGTCTTGAAGAGCATTATCCGCATCCTTTGGGAAAAGCTGTTGTAAAAGCTGCCGAAAGTAAAAATCTTCATCATCCGGAAGAACATACAAAAGTTGAATATATTGTAGCACACGGGATTGCTTCTTCTTACGATGATAAAAAAATTGCAATCGGAAGTGCGCATTTTATTTTTGATGATGAAAAAACGCCTTTAACTGATGAAGTAAAATCTCTTCAAAAAACAGCCGCAGAATCTGGAACTTCACTTTTGTATCTGGCATACGACGGAACTTTGGCAGGAATTATTTCAATTGGGGATCCAGTTCGCCCAGACGCAAAAAATACGATTGAAATTCTTCATAAATCTGGAATCAAAAATTGCGTAATGATTACCGGGGACACTGAAAGCGCGGCAAAAAAAGCTGCAAAATCCACTGGAATCGACACATATATTTCACAGGCCCTCCCAGAAGACAAGGTTCATTTTATTCAGGAACAAAAGGAAAAAGGGCACAAAATTATTATGATTGGAGACGGAATAAACGATGCTCCTTCCCTTTCAGCAGCTGATGTTGGAATTGCAATTGACGGTTGTTCTTCGATTGCAAGTGCCACTGCCGATATTGAATTAAGCAAAGACGGCCTTGAAAATCTTGTTATAGTTCGAAAATTAGGAAGTGCATTAGTTCAAAAAATTCATCAGAATAATGTTGCAATTATCGGAGTGAACTCGGCACTTTTATTTGCAGGGATTTTTGGGCTCGTTCCGCCTTCACTTGCCGCAATTTTGCACAATTCAATGACAATAGCAATCAGTGTAACTGCTATGCAGCAACTTTTGGAACAAAATTAATTTTGAGGTAAAAAATGATTGTAACTTCTTTTTTCCCGGGAAGAATCAGACTTCGTTCCCCAATTTTTAAAGATGATGAAATTTTTGAAAAAGCGAATAAAATAATTCAGGTTCATGCGTGTGATTCCGTAACAAAAATCGAACGAAACTGCACAACTGGAAGCGTTTTACTCGAATACAATACCGAAAAACTTCCTTTAAAAAAAATGGAAGCGCTAAAAGATTTCTTTTTAAAACTCAATCATGAAGCGGAACGGTATAGCGACAGAAATCGAGAAAAAATTTTATCCCTTTTAGACGAAATTTTTTCACAAGCGAATAAGTTGTAGTCTTTTCTTATAAATTTTTGATTTTATTTTTATAAATATTAATTTTTTTTTCTTATTGTGCTATTATTTTAATATGAAATTTACGAGTACAAGAAACAAAACTTTACATACTAGTTTTATCGATGCTATTTGTAATTGTATGCCTTCTGATGGTGGGCTTTATGTTCCGTGTGATACTGAAGATTTGCGCCGATGGATTTCATACATTGATGAAAATACTTCATTTACTTCAATTGCAGGAACACTGACTTCGGCTTTTTTTCATGAAGAATTAAGTCCTGTAATTTGTGAAAATATTGCTTCTCGTGCTTTCACTTTTTCCCCGGAAATTAAACAACTCGATGAAAAACTTTTTTTACTTGATTTAACAAAGGGCCCAAGCGGTTCTCAAAAAGATTTTGGCCTTTCATTTTTAATAAATACTTTAGAAACTTATTTTCAGTGGGAAGGCGGAACTGCCGTTTTTTGCGATGTAACAACGGGCCATTTAGGTTCTCTTTTGGCAAATCTTTTAAAAGAAAAGCGATTTTTAAAATCTGTTTTAATTTATCCAAAAGGAACGGTTTGTGGTCTTAGCGAAGAAGATTTTATCTGGAATGGCGGAAATATTTTTCCTGTTGAAGTAGACGGGACAGAACAAGATTGCCACGAAATTGTTAGAAAAATTTTTCAAGATGCGGAATTTGTAAAACGAAATAAATTAACTGTTGCAAATACTGCAAACATTGGTCGCCTTTTGCCTCAGGCCTATTTTTATCCGTTTGCGTTTTCTAGAATTAAAAATAAAGTTTCAAGCGATATTTATTATGCCTTGGACGCTGGAAATTACAGCAATGTTGTTGCGGGCCTTTACAGCTGGCGATTTGCTCTTCCTGTAAACGGATTTATTGTGCCTTCTACAAATAATTTAACTTGCGATGCTCAAGGAAATCCAGTTTTTTTGGATTCAGTAATTTCTATTGAAAATAGACTTCCGTGTGATCCGGCAGAACCTTTAAATATTGAACGATTAGAAGAAATTTTTAATACGAATAAGGCCCTAACAAAATACTTTATTTTTCCGCAGAATGTTTCAGATTCACAGATTAAAGAAAGTGCACAAGAATTGTTTATGAAATATAAAATCCTTGCTGACAAAGACACAAGCCGAGCATATTCAGCGTATAAAAATTTTAATTCCAGTGCAGAAAATCAGGAATATTCTACAGTTTTAGTTTCACGAGAACACAATTGCTATTCAAAAGAATTTATTCAGCACACAACTGGTGAAATCGTTGAAACTCCAGAATTAATTCAAAAGATGCAGAAAAAAGTTGAATTGAATCGTCCTTATATTTCCACAGCTGAAGAATTAAAACGAATTATAAATAATTTGTATTTTCAGCAATCAAATTAATCAATTCTTAAAATCTTGGAATGAGTTAAAACTTCGTTTGCGTCTTCTGTGATTAAAATGTCGTTTTCTAATCGAACGCCGCCCAATTTTTTGTCGTAAAGGCCTGGTTCAAGTGTTAAAATCATTCCGGGTTTAAAAATTAAATCTTCTTTTAAATTTGCACTGACTCTCGGGTATTCATGAATTTCAAGTCCGATTCCGTGACCTAGAGTATGAGGCATTTTCTTTTTTTGTGCGGCAAAAATCTTATTCGCTTTTTCGGCTGCTTCTTTTATTGAAAGGCCAGGTTTGTAAAGTTTTAAACATTCGTCGCTTGCTTTTTGAACTAAATCTAAAAGTTGTTCCTGCTCAGCGGAAAGAGGCCCTTTTGCAATTGTAATTGTCTGGTCGCTTGTGTAACCATTGTAAATTACGCCAAAATCAAGAAGCGAAAGCCCCTCTGCCGGCCAAGGATTGTTTGTGTAATTCGGGAAACAGTGAATTGCCCAACTTCGGGAAGGGCCCGCCGCCAAAGTGTCAAAACCAGTTTTTTCACAATCGTTTTCGCGCAAAGTTTTTTCAATGTAAAGTGCAACATCGATTTCTGTTTTTATATTCTGATTTTGAATTTCTTTTTGGATTCCTTCAAAAATTAAATCCCCAACCTGACACGCTTTTTTTGTACAGGCGATTTCGTATTCGTCTTTAATCATTCGCATTTCTGTTACAGCTTTATGAACGCCATTTTCTGAACAGCGAATGTCCCAATCCGGAAGAGCATCTAAAAATTTTAAAAAATCCAAATAAGAAGTATTTGAAGGAAGTTCAACTTTTTTAGGTGAAATTTTCGTTTTAGAAGACAAAATCGCTTTTATCGCTTCAAGATTTGAATTTTTGTATTTTGTAAGAGGCGTAATTTTGTCGCAAACAGATTTTTCTTTTGCAAGATTTTCATCCCACGGCAAAAAGAAATAATCCCCATCATTAAAAATAATAAAAACTGCATCGCTCGGATGATTTGTAAAATATCTTATTGCAGGCTCGCGATGTTCTTCGTTGTCAATAAAAACTGTGGCTCCAATTTCATTTTCGCGTAAATAATTTACAACTTTTGAAACTCTAGAACAAAAAAGACCTAAAATTTCATCTGATGTTTCGTTTAAAAAAGTTTTATTTTTTTGCATTTTAAAAATCCTTATTTTTTTACTTTTGATTTAATTTTTTTGCTGATTATTACAGCGGTTTCGTCTTTAAATAAAAATAAAAGTGCACTGCCGATTATAAAAAATAAAATCGCACAAATTAAAACTGGCATTCCGTAAGAAATAAATCTGTGATGGCCGGAAAAAACATCTAGCAAAATCGGGCGTAAAAAATAAATTGGAACGGCGGCAATTACGCTAAAAGCAATCATTCGGATTACATAATTTATCATATTTGACGCAATCCCTTTTATGTCCATGGCAGGGAGTTTTTTCATAAATCTAAATAAGAAAATCGTGTTGATTAAACTTGCAAGGCTCAAACTAAACGCGATTCCGGCACTTTTTATAGTCAGCTCAGGCAGATTTGAAAAAAGAGAAATTAAAGTTGCAAGGCTCGGTGTGTTGAATGGCCAGGCAAAAATGAATACGAACAAAATATTAAATGCAAAACAGAGAGTTCCGGCAAGTGTTGGAAGTTTTGTGTTCCCTTGAGCGTAAAATGCCGGCGAAATAATTCTGTTTACGGCAATAAAAAATAGCCCTGAAATATGAAAAACGAAAACATTTAAAGTCTGAAAAACAGAATTTTCATCGAATCGATTTGTTTTGTAAATCAAAGAAATTAAATCTTTTCCGCAAACTAGAGAATAAAATGTTACAGGAATTGTGATTAGCGCAATAATTTTGATTGCTTGGGTTAAAATCGAATTAAATTGAAGCCAATCTTGTTTTTTTGCATATCCGCTTAAATCTGGAAGAATTACAGTTCCGATTGAAACAGCAAAAATACCTAAAATTAATTCCTGCAAACGAAGCGAATATTGAAGCGAAGAAACAACTCCATCGCCTAATTTTCCGGCAAGTGCAGTCGAAACCAAATCGTTTAACTGATATGCCGCCATTCCGATTATTGTTGGAATTATTAATTTTATTACAGTTCTTGTGCCTGGATTTTTAAATGCCTTTTTTAATCCGGTTAATGTTGTTTTCCATCCTGTTTTTTTGATGAATGGCCACTGAAATAATGCCTGAAAACATCCGCCGGTAATTACTCCGAATGCCATTGCTCTAGCCGCTACAACTTCGCCTGGTAAATCCGGGAAAGATTTTTGTAAAAGTGGCGTAAAAGAATATGTTACAAAAATTACAAATGCGTTGAATAAAACTGGTGTAAATCCGCTTGGGGCAAAAATATTACAGCCGTTTAAAATCCCTTGAAAAAATGCCGCAACTGAAATTACAAAAAGATACGGAAACATTATTCGCGTAAGATATGTAGTTTCGTTTAAAATTTCAGAAGAAACTTCTCCGGAATAAAAAATTGGCACGATAAATGGAGCAAAAATCATTCCCAAAACAACAACACACGCCGAAAAAAATGAAAAAAGCGTCAAAGTTGAAGAAACAAAATCCTGAATTTTTTTGTGTTCATCTTCGTTTGTATCATCTTCGATATATGCTCTAAAAGTTGGAATAAATGCAACAGAAATCGAATTTTCTGCAAAAAGTCGCCTAAAAAGATTTGGAAGCATAAAAGCGATTCCAAAAGCGTCCGCCGAAGCAGTTGTTCCTAAAAATGCAGCCTTAGTCATTTCGCGAATAAGCCCCATAATTCTGGAAGCAAAAGTCATCAGCGAAAGAACTAAACTTGATTTAAGTAAAGATTTTTTTGACATAAAATGATTATATTGCTTTTAAATAAAAATTGGAATTAATTTTAAAAAATTGAAAATTTATAATTCATTAAAAAAATCTCTCCCTCCCCCTCCCCGAAAATTAATAACAAAATGTTGCTTATTGTTTATTTTAAGATTCTGTGTTAATATTATTTTATGTCTGAATATATTAGAGCCAGAACTGGCGAACAAAAAGAAGAACGATTAAATCAGATTAAAAATGCCGCAGATTCTCTTTTTGAAAAAATCCCGTATACAGAAATTAATTTAACTACAATCGCAGATGAACTCGGTTGGTCGCGCGCAAATTTGTATAAATATGTAACCACAAAAGAAGAAATTTTTCTTGAATTATGTTCAGAAAAAATGGGAAAATATTTTAACGCCGTGCTTTCCGCTTTTCCGCAGGGAAATAATTTTTCTTTAGATGTTATCACTGAAGTTTGGGCAGGCCTTTTAAACGCAAATCAAGATTATTTACGATATGTTTCGTATTTAAATCCGATTATTGAAACTCATGTTACAGTTGAACGATTGGCGATTTTCAAAAAAAAGTGGTACGATCTTTCTGGGGAATTTGCAAAGCGCCTTTCTTCAATGCTCAAAATCGATTCAGAAAAATCATACAAACTTGTAGTCGATGTCCAAATTTATGCAAGTTCTTTAGTTTCCAGCTGCTTAAAAAATGAATTAGTAAAAAAAGCCTTAAAATTAATAAACAAGCCCTTTTCAGAACCAGATTTTTGTGCAACCGTAAAAGATTTTATCAATATGAGCATTAATTGGAATTTAAAATAATAGTTACTTTACATAATAAATGTAGTTTTCTTTTCGAGGGGCGGCTGGCTTTTCTCCACCTTCGTCTACATAACCTAAAGCAACATGTCCGATTCCTTCGTAGTCGCCTTTAATTCCTAAATCGGCTAAAAGTTTTTTTCCAAAATCGCTTTCAAATTCCTGTTTTGCCCGGTGAATCCAGATTGAACCAAGGCCTAAACTTTTTGCGGCATTCATTAAATTTCCCATTACAAGAGAACCGTCGTAAATATAATTTGGAGAGGCCCCTTTGTCTGCCAAAACGATTAAAATTACTGGCGCATTGTAAAATGGATCAAATCCTTCCTGCCATCCGCCGATTTTTCTATTTTCTTCACTGATTTTGTCGCGCAATTCTTTATTTGTAACGGCAATTATAATCGGCGTTTGCATATTTTTTCCGGTTGGGGCAAAAGTTCCGGCCCTTAAAATTGCATCTAAATCCTGCTGGGAAATCATTTGACTTTTAAATTTTCTACAACTTCTTCTAGTTTCTAATACTTTTAAAGTTTCGTTCATAAATTTATCCTTTCCCATCATTTTAGCGTAAGATTTATTTTTTTTAAAGATTCTCGTATAATAAAAAAATGCAAATTAAACTTGTAATTTTAGATTTTGACGGAACTTTGGGTGACACTCGAAAAAATATTATAAAAACTCTTCAAATGACTTTAAAAGAAATGAATTACCCGGTTCCTTCTGAAGACGAATGTGGAAAAACAATTGGTCTTGTGCTCAAAAACGCTTTTATAAAACTCTGCAATATTTCTGAAATTGAAGCGGAACTTTGTGTAAAAAAATATAAACACATTTTTGCTGAAAATAAAAAAATCCTGATTCCCCAACTTTTTAGCGGCGTAAAAGAAACTTTGGCAGCGTTTAAAAAGCAAAATATTTTAATGTCGATTGCTTCTTCAAGGACGAGCGTTTCGCTAAAAGAATTTGTAGACGAAATGGGCCTTTCTGAATACATAAATTTTATTCTTGGGGCAGAAGATGTCAAAAATCCTAAACCGAATGCGGAACCAGTTTTAAAAACGCTAAAACATTTTAAAATCGCGCCGGAAAATGCCCTTGTTGTTGGCGATATGCCTTACGATATTTTAATGGGAAAAAATGCCAATTCTTTTGCGTGCGGCGTAACTTACGGAAACGGAAAAAAACAAGATTTAATTTCTGCGGGTGCGGATTTTATAATTGATAATTTTGCTGATTTACAAAAAATCGTTTTCTAATAGTGTGGCGGTTTTCTGTTTGGAATGTCAGAATCAATTTGGTCTGAAATTTCTGTGATTTTTGATTTTAATGCATGAACCTGTTTTTGAAGTTGTTCAATTTCTTCGGTTTGTTTTACGCAAACTTCCTGAATCTGATTTAAAAAATCTTCCAAATACGAAACCTTAATTTCCAAATTTGTGATTTTTTGTTCTTGCTCTGAAATTTTATTTTCCATTTTATTTTAACT
>CAVHIX010000062.1:0-9877 GCA_963636135.1 Anaerovoracaceae bacterium | reverse complement strand
GAATGTGAATTTTTAACACATTTTCTTAAGGCATTCGCCACATCATATCCTAGGAAGAAAAGCCATGAAATTATTTGATACTCATGCTCACATCGGGCTTATTTACGATGATCCGATAGAACAATTACGCGTTATTCAGCAGGCCAAACAGGCTGGAGTTGCTCGTATTGTAAGTATTAACAATAGTCTCCATGACTTTGAACGAGTTTACCCTAATTTAAAATCAATTAAAGGCATTTATCATGCTGTAGGCGTAGCTCCTTCAGAAGTTACAACCCCAGGTGCAGACTATTTAGCAAAAATTGAAAAATATTTAACATATCCGAATGTTGTCGCCGTTGGAGAAACAGGATTAGATTACTGCAAACAGTTTGGTGATAAAAGATCTCAAATGGAACTTTTTATTTCTCAACTTGAAATTGCACGAAAACACAATCTTCCTGTAATTATCCATAATCGCGATGCCGGAAAAGATATTTACGATGTTTTAAAAGACCGAATTCCAGATGCGGGGGCAATTTTCCACTGTTATTCTGAAAATGGCTCATACGCAAAACAATGCTTAGATTTAAATGTCTGGTTTTCTTTTGCCGGAAATCTAACTTACAGAAATGCACGAAATCTTCACGAAACAGTTTTAAATATTCCTGTAGAAAGAATTTTAATCGAAACTGAAAGTCCGTTTATGATTCCTGCTGAATATCGCGAACGAAAACGAACAATGCCAGCATACCTTACTTCAACTGCAAAATTCCTCGCTGAAATGCTTGATATGGATTGCGAAGAACTTTCTGAACAACTTTGGAAAAACAGTTGCAAGGCATTTAATTTACCAGAAGAATAAAAATGGATTTATTTCACCCGGTAAAAATCGGTTCTCTTCAATTAAATGGCAATTTATTTTTAGCACCCGTTGCAGGTTACAGCGATCGTTCTTTTCGTTCAATCTGCATAGAAAACGGGGCTTCTTTTACATACACCGAAATGGTCAGTGCAGAAGCGTTAGTCCGTAACAATGAAAAAACTGAACTTTTAATGAAGCGAGCCGAAAACGAAAAATCTTATGCCGTTCAAATCTTTGGCGGAAACGAACAAACCATGGCAGAAGCAGCAAAAATCGTTTACCAAAAAACTCACTGCGAATGTATTGACATTAATGCGGGGTGCCCGGTTCCAAAAATCGTAAAAACTGGAGCTGGTTCATCTCTTACAAAAAATCCTGAACAGTTAGGAAAAATCGTTGGTGCCGTAAAAAATGCAGTCGGAACAAAAACTCAAGTTACCGTAAAAATCCGAAGCGGCTGGGATTCTTCATCGTTTACATATTTACAAGCTGCACAAAAGGCCCTTGAAAACGGAGCAGACGCAATCACACTTCACCCGCGAACAAAAGCTCAAGGTTACGAAGGAAAATCTGACTGGCAAAAGTTAAAAGAATTAGTAAAATTCGTAAACGGAAAAGTCCCGGTTTTTGGCTCAGGCGATTTATTTTCCCCAGAAGACGCTAAAAATATGATTGAACAAACTGGTGTTTCAGGAATAATGTTTGCCCGAGGCGCAATGGGAAATCCGTTCATTTTTACAAAAACAATTCAGCTTTTAAAAACTGGCGAATATCAAGAAATTCCGTACCAAAAAAGAATTCAAACTGGATTTTTAGAATTAAACCGACTTTGCCAGGATTTAGAAGAAGGCGCTGCTTGCCGAGAAATGCGAAAACGATTTTGTGCGTATTCAAAAGGCATTCAAGGCGGTGCGGAATTGCGCCAAAAGATAATTCACGCTTCGAGTGTACAAGATTATATAGAAATTTTTAAACAAAATTTTACCTTATAAACACTTTTTTTCCTTGACAATTCATTTGACAGAAAATAAAATGAAACTATGGACTTAAAAAGCGTATTAACAACAGATACTGTAAACCTTCATTTAAAAGGTACTACTAAAGAAGAAATTATTGATGAAATGTTAGACATTCTTGTTAAAGCAGGAAAAGTTTCAGATAAACAGAGTGCCCACGATTGTGTTCTCGAACGCGAACGAAAAATGTCTACTGGTATGAAACACGGAATTGCAATTCCACACGGTAAAACTGATTCTGTAACAGATTTAGTTGCTTGTATCGGAATTTCTGACAATCCAGTTGACTTTGATTCTCTTGACGAAGAACCTTGCCGAATTTTTATTATGACTTTATCACCTGTAAACAAAACTGGACCTCATCTTCAGTTTTTGGCAGAAGTTAGCCTTTTATTCAAAAGTTCTGACAAACGCCAGCAGATTTTAAATACACAAGACAAAGCAGAAGTTATTAAAATCTTAACTGAATAGTTTTATAAAAAAATTCAAAAGCCTTTATGTTCAGCGTGAAGGCTTTTTTTATTTAAAAATACTCTAAAAAGCTGTAAAAAGCCTTCTTTTTGGAATTACCATGAAATTCGATCCACTTGTAAAATCACAAAATCACGACTTATTTTTGCTGAAAGACAATTCTCATCTTGAAATTTTAAAATCTAACACAATTTGCGATTTTGAAAATAATAATGTAAATGAATTACCTCAAATTTCGATGATAAAAATCAGTCAAAAAGATATTGAACTTTCTTTGGGCGAATACAATGAAGATTTTCTTGCAAAATTACGAGATTTTTTAAAAATCCTTGAAGAAAACAACAAATTTGCATTTATAAAAGCAGAATCTAGCAAGGAAATAAACGACGCAGATTCAGCAGAAAATTTTATTTCAGCATTAGTTCACACAGCACGCCGAATAAAAGATGCAACAAGCGTTGTAGGTTTTGAAATTCCAAAAGAGATTTTAAAAAACGATAAAAACGCAAATCTTGATGAAAATAGCTATTCGTTCTGGTTTATTTCTGAAATGAACAAAAAACATTCACATTATGTTTATTTTGCAGATGGCGACATTTTAAAAGAATTAAATTTGTTCGAAAAAGCACAAAACACTGACTGGATAATTTACTAAAATCAGTTTAAAACAAAAAAAACACTTCTTTTTGCGAAAAACAAATTGAAGTGTTTTTTTATGCCTTTTTTCTTTTTAAATTTTATACCAAGATATTTGCTTCAGTTACAAAACTTGCTGCACCTTCTCCAGGATATTCTTTGTGAAGTTCTTTCATAATTTCTGCAACTTTTTCTACAAAATCTTCTTCGCAATAAATTACAAAAATAACATTCCGCTGAGGCCAAATTGCATCCCCAAGTTTTGGGCAAGTGTTTCCCTGCCCCATTACATTGTCAATTTTTGTATATTTACAAGCAACTTTTTCGCGTTTACAAACAATTTCGTATTTTGCAATAAAATCCGCTTCGATTGCTTGTGTCAAAATAATTTCAATTTTTTTCATAAACACCTGCCTTATTTTGAAGCGATTAACGCAGCTTCTCTTTCTTTCATTTTTCTGTCTTTTTTAACATTGAAAATGTAGTAAATTGTTGGCATTACAAAAAGTGTCATCAACGAACCGAATGTAAGGCCCCCTAAAACTGTAAGACCGATTGGCTGAGTCATTCCACCAGTTTCTCCAGGGAAGAATGCCATTGGAATCAATGAAGTTACAGTTGTAAGCGTACTCATCAAAATTGGGCGAAGTCGGTTTCGGGCTGCTTCTACACACGCGTCAAAAAGTTCAAATCCTCGTTTTCGCAAAAGATTTGTGTAATCTACCAAAACGATACCATTATTTACGATTGTACCAACAAGAACTAACATTCCGATTACTGTAATTACATTCATCATCTTGCCGGCCATTAAATAAATCATAATTACACCGATAAAACTGAGCGGCATTGTAAACAGAATAATAAACGGATCTTTAAACGATTCAAACTGACTTGCCATAATCGCGAATACTAAAATTGCCGCCATAATAATAATTACAACGAAATTCTGAATGGCCTCAATCATATCTGCCATAGCACCATCGTAGAAGATTAAAACATTTTCATCGGCAACAATATTTTCTTTTATGATTTTTTCAAGTTGAGTCTGAACTTCAGAAAGTGCGATTCCTGATTTTGGTTCAACTGTAACGCGAACTGTACGAGTCTGATTTTCACGCTTAATTGCAACCGGCGCTAAAGATTCTTCATATCGAGAGAATGATGCAAACGGAATTCGCTGCCCCATTGAATTTGCAACATAAAGCTGTTCAAGATCGTCAAAATTCTTTTTATCATCATCGGCAAGGCCAACTACAATATCAATCTGAGTTCCATTGTCGTCGTAGCGGCTAGCTGTTTTTCCGTTGATTGCAGCATTTAATTCTGAACCGGCACTGTAAGCGGTAACTCCAAGTTCATACATTCGATTTCGATCCATATTAATTTTCAATTCTGGAAGGCCGTCTTCAAGGTCGCAAGTTGTTTCGTTTACATAATCTGAACCATATTCGCGGATTGCATTTTGAATCTGTTTTGCAGTTACGCGGGCGGCATTCAAGTTATCAGATTTAATTACAACATCAATTGAAGAACTTGAAACTGAACTCATAGAAGAGAATGTACATTCAGCTCCCGGGAAACTGTTGAAATATTTTCGGCATTTTTCCTTTGCGGAAGTGCTGTTATCCCAACCTGGTTCGCGGTCTTTTTCACTGTAGAATGTAAAACGAATATTCGCCGTTTCAGTTCCGCTGCTTTCAATACTAGAAGAACTTCCGATTGTTACGGTTGAAAATTTTACGCCTTTTAAATCGTTTAACATATTTGCTTCAAGCTGCTGGGCAACTTCGCGGGTTGATTCAAGAGTTGATCCTTTTGGCATTGAAACTTTAATCGTAATATTTGACGCAGATTCTTCCGGCATAAAAATGAAACCAATTCGTTTTACAAAGAAAATACTTCCAACAAAAAGAACAAAAATCGTAACGAGAACTAAAACTTTGTGTTTTAAAACCCAACTTACACCCGAAGCATAAGCGTTGTCGAGCCATTCGAAAAATCTTCCCATAAGTTTGTCAAATTTTGTCATAATTTTTCCGCGTTTTACATTTGCAGATTTTTCTACGACAAGATATTTTGAAGAAACTACAGGAACGAAAATCATCGCTACAATCAAGGAACACAAAAGTGAAAATACGATTGTAAATGCAAATGAAGTAAAAAGTTGCCCCATCATTCCGAGTTTTTTCTGGAACATAATCATTGGAAGGAAGATACAAACTGTTGTGAGGGTTGAAGCTGAAATTGAACCAATCATTTCTTCTGTACCCAAAACGGCTGCAACTTCAGGTTTGGCATCTCGTTCGCGATAACTAAAAATATTTTCCAAAACTACGATTGAGTTATCAACAAGCATACCGATTCCGAGTAAAAGTCCCGAAAGCGTCATCATATTGATACTAAATCCGCAGAAATACATTAAACAAAGCGTTATCAAAACTGAAAGCGGAATTGAAAGCGCAATAATGAATGTACTTTTTAAACTTCGCAAGAAAATATACAAAACTACAACGGCTAAAACGATTCCTTCGAGCAAAGACTGAACAACTTGCGAAATCGTATCATTGATGTTGTCGGTGGTGTTGAAAGTTTCAATAATTTCTATATCGGCTGGCAATTCTCTTTTTATTGACTCAAGGGAAGCGCGAACTTTTTTTGCAGTGGCAACGGAATTTTTTCCACTCTGTTTTTGAACCATAAGCATTACAGAAGGTTTCCCGTTTACATACGCTTCGGAAGTGGCATCTTTATAACCAGAATAAACATCTGCAACATCGCGCAAAATAATTGAAACCATTTCGGCACCAGTTTGGGATGTTGAACGGCGAGTTTTATAAGAAATTACAGTGTCGCGAATATCGTCAACGGATTTGTAAGTTCCTTCCGCAGAAATCGTATATTTTGAATCCCCGTTTTCAATTGAACCACCGGAACTTGTAATATTCTGAGCGCCAATCATTTGGGCAATCTGCGTAATCGTTAAATCGTATGCATCAAGTCGGTCACGCGGAACATCGATTAAAATTGCTTTTTCACGATCCCCGGAAAGACTTACGGAAGCAACTCCATCAATCTGCTCAAGACGAGGCTGAATAATATCTTCTACATATTTTGAAATTTCTTCTGGTGTGCGGGAACCGGTTGCAACTAATCCCATTACAGGAATCATTGAAGGGTCCATTCTGAATACTACAGGCGAATCTGAATCATCTGGCAAATACTTTCGCACCAAATCGATTTTATCACGAATATCCATGGCACTTTCATCAAGGTTCGTTCCGTATTCAAATTCCATAATTACAAGACTTGAACCTGTCTGCGATGTTGATGTCATCTTTTTTAATCCGGTTACACTTGAAAGAGCACTTTCTAGAGTTCGGGTTACACTTTTTTCAACTTCTTCTGGGCCTGCATTATCATAAGTCGTATTTACAATCATATATGGAATATCCATATCAGGATACAAATCTACAGGAAGTGAAGTTGTACAATAAATTCCTAACGCGGCTAACAAAATAAAAATGATTAAAATTGTTGTCGGTTTTTTAACTGCCGTTTTAACTATAGACATAAAAACTCCGTAATCTAAAAAATTAACTTACTCGTTTGTAATTTTTACGATTTTTACAGTCGCGCCATCATTCAAAAGTGCCTGACCTTTTACAACGACTAAATCGCCTGGAGTAATTCCCATTAAAATTTCCTGTTTATCATCAACGCGAATTCCTTTTTTTACAGGGCTCAATTTTACTTTATTCGTAGTCGGATCAACAATGTAAACGACATCTTCTTCATTTCGAGTTACTACAACATTATTCGGAATTACGATTGCATTCTGTTTTACATCTGTAATCAATTTGATTCTTGCATACATTCCAGCGCGCAAACGAGAATCTGCCGGTTCCTGAAGCAATTTAATCCCCAGCGTTCGGCTAGAAGTATCAAGCACAGGATCGATTTCAACTAAAACTGCCGGAAAAACTTCTCCAGGGTAAGCGTCAAAAGTTAATTCTGCTTTTTGTTTCATAGAAATTCTGCTGATAAATCGTTCTGCAACATTAGTTTTAATTTCAAGTTTGCCAGTAGAACTGATTTTTCCAAGTGAAGTCTGAGAACTTACAGTCGCACCAACATTTAACGGAAAACTTGTAATAGTTCCGCTGACAGGGGCCTTTACCGGGCTAGATTTGTAATCCATTCCAGGACGGCTTGCATCAATTTCAGCTAAAATTTCATCTTTTTGAACAACTGCTCCAACGCGAACAAAAATTTTAGAAATTTTTCCACTCTGAACATCAGGATAAATATCAACGCTAGACGCAGTCTGAACATTTCCACCAAAAGAAAGATAATCGTCTAAAGTGCCCTTTTCAGCTTTATAGGCATTTACCGCAAAAATTGTTTCGGCTTCTTCAGTTTGTACTGCCTGTTTTTTTGAACAACTTGAAACGCTAAAAATTGTAAGTGCGATTGTTCCAAGCAAAAGAACTTTATTTTTTTTCATCGTAAAACCCCTTTATTTTGTTAATTTAATATTTAATTTTGTTTCCAAATCCAAAACGGCGGAAATATAATTGTATTTTTCATTCATTAATCCAAGTCGCGCCTGATTTAACGACGCTTCTGAATCTTTTACGGCAAGCAATTCTTCTGTACCACTGTTATACGCACGCAAAGTTGAATTATAGGCCTTTTGCGCAAGTTCAACATTTCGCTGCATAGCTTTAATATTTTCATTTGAAACATTTAAATTATCCACAAGTTTGTGAACTTCGATTTCAAGATTCTGTTCAGTTTGTTCAAGGCCGATTTTTGCTTTTTCAATATTCTGTTTTGTATCTTTTATAGTCTGCATATTCGCACTGAACGGAAGCATATCAACAAGATTTGAATACGCCAAAGTTACAGAAAAAGTGCCAGAATCCGTGTAATTATCTTTTTTAAACCAGTTTTCCGAAATAACTGAAACAGTCGGGCTCAATCCCCAATTTACAGAAAGACTTGGCGTAAAAGTTTTAAGTCGCAATGCCTTAAGTCCAGACTCTGCAATTTCAATACTTTTTTTAAGATTCTGAACATTAAGGGAATTGTCGTGATATTTTTGATAAAGATCATTCGCGTCGACTTCAACAAAATCTACATTGATAGTGCCTTTTAATTCAATTTCACGCCCAAATGGAAGGCCCAACAAAAACGCAAAAGTATTTTTCTGCTGAATAATCTGCTGTTCAAGCGAAAGAACTGTCGGTTTCTGATTTTCGTAAGTTACCTGGCTGTTTAAAACCTGCAATTCCGGAACAAGACCATTTTTATAGTTGATTGCAGCCTGTTCGTATCTAGCTTTTGCATTATTTAAACTGTCTTTTTGAATATTCAAATTTTCCTGCTGAAGTAGAATTCCGTAAAACAATTTTCGAATATTTGCTTCCATTTCTTTTACGGATTGATCATACGAAATTTTTCCGGATTCATATTGTTTTTTCGTTGTAGAAATCTGTTTTATAATCGCCGCATTAAAATTCCAGCCAAAAGAAAGACTTGCCATCTGATGCCATGCCGCTTCTTCTTCTGAACCATACATCGCTTCAATAACGCTCGTTCCATCTACACTATTTGCAGCAGTTACAGCCGTATTAAAATCAGCACCTTTTTCCCCAGCTCCAAGCAATGCCCTTATTTTTCCCGCAGATTCAGCAGAACTTTTAATCGTACTAATGCTGTTTGACCTTGCAATTGTCGCACTCATCTGAGCCGAAGGAAGCAAACTGTTCCACGAATATGAACTCGCTCTTTTTTTAATTTCCAAATCAATTGCAGAACTTTTTAAACTTTTATTATTTTCTAACGCAAGATTTACAGAATCTTCAATTGTTAAAATAATTTTTTGTTCATCTGATTTTTCCTGATTTTCCGATTGCGTTTGCGCAAAAACAAAATTTCCAGCAATCAGCAAAAACAAAACTGAAAACGCAAAATATTTATTTCGCATCTATTTCCTCCAAATTTAATTTTGAATTTATTTTTTTAAGATTTTCATACATTTTTCCGAACAATTCTTCACCGCGTTTTAATTCATCTTCCGGAATTCCTTCAAGAATTGAAACATAAACTTTGTCAATAATATTTATACTTTTTTCAATAATCGGTTTTGCTTTTTCTGTGAGCGACAATTTGTAACTTCTGCGGTCATCTTTGTCAATTTCCTGAACGATTATTCCACGATTGCACAACGATTCAACCATAATCGAAACATTACTTCGCTTTAATTCGCCTAAATCACAGATTTTTTTTGCAGAATTTATTCGGGGATTAAATTCCAAAATCAAAAGAAGAAATAATTCCAGCCGTTTTATGTTATATTCCGAACAAACCGGCTCTAATTTCAATTCAATTAAACTTCTCGAAAGATACGAAAAATTTATCATTTTGTTGTCATAAAAACTTCTACAATAACACATTTTTTATTCCATTTACAGATTATCCAATTTTGGAATATCTGTTTTTGGAATATACAAAATTTTCACTCAAATGACAACATTTTCTAAAAAATTCATCTATTTTTAACAGAAATTTATTAAAATCTTAGATTCGATTTCGCCTTCAGAATACAAAACTTCACCAACCGAATAATCCATAATATTTTGCACCGAAGAAACCGAATAATTTTTGTTTACAATATTTTCAAGATTTTTAATCAGAACTTTTAGCAAATCTTTTTTGTGCATAATTTTTGAATGAGCGCTGATTATATTTTCAAAATCAAGATTTAAAATCTTTTTATAATTTTCCAATGCTTTTTTTAAATCCCCGGATTCTTTCATAAAAATCCAAAGTTCACTGCTAATCGCATCCCCAGAAATCAAAATTTTTTCCGACTGAATAAAAAATCCAACACTGCCGCGCGTGTGCC